>NZ_JAUBTT010000067.1:0-50239 GCF_036705125.1 Microcoleus sp. B7-D4 | reverse complement strand
ACTCGAGCGAATAAGCTTTCATTTTTTCTGCTGATGTACTGAATGTAGTGTACCACATTTACATGGAATTTGCTGTATATGAATAGGCTGAGGGAGCTGTAACAGTCTCCAGCTTTAAAGGGGGAAAGTGTTGTTTCCCCGCCTATCCATTTATAGAAATAGTAATTTCTTATTCCCTATCGATTTACCGGGGAATCAATCAGAAACGATCGGGCTGCCGAAGAAGCCGATCGCTCCTGGTTTCTCCGTGGTCAGCACGGAAAAATCAAAGAGTGGCAGACCTAGGAAAACTTTCGGCAATATGCGTTTTTATGCGTTTTTATGCGTTTTTATGAGATCGCCCATCACCTTTTAGCTGCTTAAACTCTTCAAATTGCGTCTTGCCGACGATCGCCAAAACATCGGTGGATGCAAGAAAGACCCACGTCGGTTGCCATCGCAAAATCTTCTTAATAGCTGAAGCTACGGCGCGAGATGAGTAGCCGATCGCCTGTTTGATTCTATGAGCTCCGTCATGGGCGATCGAGCTGTCGCTCAAGCCGATCGCTCGCTACCCAGGTGTGACGGCAGGAATTGATGCCAGTGCTGGTACGAAGTTGTCACAACAGCAGGAGCAATGTGAACAGCCGGCACAGTCGAATATCGGATAAAAATCAAGCGCCTTGACACCTAGGATGTCCCATTCATAAAGGTGCATTATTTTTTGTTTGCACGTAAAAGTCAGAGTTTGCGATCACAAAACCATTGCTTGCTAACGATTGAGAACAGCCATAACCAGTCCCAACAGGCAAATGTACGCTCGACACAAAAAAGCAGTAATTTGGCATAAAATTGCAGGCATTTGCAGGATATTTACAGAGGCATTTGCAGGTAAAGTGCAGCCCCTGCAAATGCCTGTAATCTCACTGATTTTATACTGCTTTCCGTCTGACTTTATACTGCACTTGCCTGACTTTAGGGCGCACAAAAATTAGCTATTTTTTAGCCTTTTTAACAACAAGTGAATTGATTAAATAGTCAAGTTACCGTATCTAAATTGAATAAAAAATCAAGTTTACGAAGTCTGAGAAAATTGGCAGGTAGCTAAAATTTATGAAGCGATTTTGTAGCATAGCAGCCGTTATGCCAGCCATAAAGTTGAGGCTGGCCTGTCTGGTTTTTGCGCTCCGTTGAGGCTGAAAACGAGTGTAAGGCTGACTTCGATAATAAGGCAAAATGTTGTTGTCTGGCTAACCTGACAATCAATCGACTAAAATGTTGTTGTCTCGCAGAGCTTGACAGTCGGGTAAAAATTTACCCCCTGGCCACGAGAGTCCTTGGTTTTTTAGGGAGTGACGGCGATAGCCGGATGCAGTGCAAGGTTTGCTAGATTGAGAATCCACAATTCTTGTGCGGGAAAGCCAAATTTAGCTGCATCAAGGTTGGGAATGCTGCCTGACGAACTCTACTGATAAACCCAGGGCTTATCCCACTTGCTCTGCATTCAATCCCATTCCCAACAGCCGAGGAATTGCATCAAAAAGTGCTTGTTGGGTTCTAGAGGCTCGTTCTGCACCTGTCAGCAGCAAATTGCCCTCGGTGTCCCACCACCGCAGCCATAGCATTGTCTGGTTTTGCTAGCTGTCCTGCAACAG
This sequence comes from Microcoleus sp. B7-D4, assembly GCF_036705125.1. Lineage (NCBI taxonomy): Bacteria > Bacillati > Cyanobacteriota > Cyanophyceae > Oscillatoriales > Microcoleaceae > Microcoleus > Microcoleus sp. B7-D4. The sequence goes on along the minus strand of NZ_JAUBTT010000067.1, from coordinate 48,605 downwards.
TCCTACACTGTTCCCTAAAGTTGTAGGAACCTGAGTTCGAGAGATTATGCAAGATCCGACTTTTCCGACTTTACGATCCGACTTTTCCGACTTACAAAGGCGGGGGAGAGGAAGTATTATAGAGATCAGATGCCGTTTCACAACCTGTGGAAGCAATTAATAGACTTTCATAGCTTTTGAACGATACAGTTATAATCAGGGTTTCACGCTACACAAGGGACTTCTACTTAATTACTACCATATTGTTCAGAGCGTGTACGATCGCACGTCGAGCGTGAAATTACGGCTATTTTTTAGCTCGTAATTTACAGAATAGTGCGTCCATCATTTTTATATCAGTAAATCCCCTATGGACGGAGGGATATAAGGATGTACCAATTATCTCAAGAACTATTTGCTCTAGAGGTGAATGTAAATTGGGGCATTTCTTCTCAACCTTTTTCTACGTTACTCAGGCCCAAACCAGGAAATGTTGAATTTTTACCTTCTATGACGTTTTCTTTACACAAATTTTATTGATTTCCCTTGACAAGCATCTATCCAAAGACTTATATTAAATATGTCTAGAGATAGATGACAAATAAAACAAGCTGATAATTAAGGCTAGCAAAAAGATTAAATTGAATCTACAGGGGGTAGTGGCTCACAAAATCAGATTCTTAGTGTGATCAAGGCGTTCAAGAGCGGACGTAGGGTGCAATAGCAACGTCCGGCAAGAAATTTCGTACTGAGCTAACTTTTTGAAAGGTACCGAAAGATTTGGGAAGACAGTGGGTGCAGTTAGCTGTCTTCCAAGTCAAAGCGAGTGATCTACGAACACAACAGCAATAGCATAATTCACCTATTGCTTAACAAAATTATCCAACAATAGCAACGTGCCTAAATTGGCTGCGATTGGAACTGAAATGAGCATTGATTAGACCCCTGCCAATTGACCACACAAATTATTTAATGGCCAGGATTATGACCATTCTTAACTACAACGAAAGCACCTATCCGCAAGAAAATCCAGGGGTGATGGAAGCTGTCGCTTCAGGCATTATTCCCAACAAGTTTTAGCATTGGATAAGGTTTAACTTGATTGGATAAAAAACTTCCCGGATATTCCTGTTGGCCGTTGTAAACCTCTTATACCGAGAGCGGTATCCTGTTCTCCGTTTCTTTGCTTGATAGGGCGTTACGCCTAGGTTTTCTCGTTTAGCTTTCCTAAAACTTACGCATTTATACTCGGTTAGGGCAAGCCATTAAATTGCTACTACAAAATTGCCCTCAATTTGACGCTCGCTCTCACAGCTCTCTTATTTGTAATTGAACTTAGACACATGGTATCTCCTTTCAATGAATCAGAAATTTCAGTATTTAATCCAGAACAGCAATTTAGAAGCGAAGAAAGTTTAACAGACACCGAACGGCATAAGTTATTAGTAGAGTGGAATAACACTACAAGAGAATATCCCCACGATCGCTGCATTCATCAGTTATTTGAGGAACAGGTAAAACGGACACCTGACGCTGTGGCGGTGGTCTTTGAAGAACAGCAACTGACGTACCTCGAATTGAACGCAAGGACAAACCAACTAGCACATTACCTGCAAGGGCTGGGTGTAGTGCCAGAAATTTTGGTAGGAATTTGTGTCGAACGCTCTATTGAAATGATAGTGGGAGTCTTGGGCGTCCTCAAAGCCGGTGGCGCTTACGTTCCTCTCGACCCTGCCTATCCGTCTGAGCGCTTGGCCTTCATGCTACAGGACTCTTCTGTGCCGGTGCTGCTTACTCAATCGAAACTGATTGAGAAACTTCCCCCTCACTCGGCGTATGCTATATGCTTGGACTCTGACTGGGCAAAAATTGCTTTCCACAGCAATGAAAACGCCAGCACCACTGTTACCCCCGAGAATCTGGCCTACCTTATCTACACGTCAGGGTCTACAGGCAAGCCCAAGGGCGTGTTATTGGCGCACCAGGGGCTGTGTAATCTAGCCACAGCACAAATCCAGTTATTCAATGTGCAGGCAGACAGTCGCATTCTTCAGTTCGCCTCCTTTAGCTTCGATGCTTCGGTTTGGGAGATTTTCATGGCTTTGGTATCGGGAGCGACACTGGTCATAACAAAGCGGGAGTCTTTAATGCCGGGGTCGGCTTTGGCTGGGCTGTTGCGCGATGAAGCCATCACAACTTTTACCCTACCCCCAGCAGTTTTGGCTGTTCTGTCTCCCGAAGAGTTTTTCGCATTGCAGACAATTATTGTCGCCGGAGAAGCTTGCAGCGCAGACCTCGTGGCGCGTTGGGCACCAGGGCGTCAGTTCTTCAACGCTTACGGGCCAACAGAAGCCACCGTCTGCGCTACCGTCGCCCTTTGCAGTGATGGAAGTCAAAAGCCCTCTATCGGGCGTCCGATCGCTAACACCAACATTTATATTCTCGACACTGAGAACAAACCCGTCCCCATTGGAGTAGCAGGAGAACTCCATATCGGAGGTGTTGGGTTAGCCCGAGGATATCTCAACCGTCCTGATTTAACCGAGCAAAAGTTCATTCCTAATCCATTTAGCCACGAACCAAATTCTCGCCTATACAAAACTGGAGATTTAGTTCGTTATCTCCCAAATGGCAACATCGAATTTATTGGTCGCATCGATAATCAAGTAAAAATTCGAGGCTTCCGCATCGAACTCGGCGAAATTGAGGCCGTGTTGTCTCAACACCCAGCAGTTTTAGAAACTGCGGTCGTCGTGCAACAAGATACAGACCGCCAATATCTAACAGCCTGTATTATCCCAATAAAATCCCAACCAATTTCTCGCAGCGAGCTGCGCGGTTTTCTCTTTGAAAAACTGCCAGATTACATGATTCCAGGAGTGTTCCTGATGTTAGACACTCTGCCATTAACACCTAATGGCAAGGTAGATCGTCGGGCCTTACATAAATATGCTGAAAAGATGGCTCTAAAGGAATCAGAGATTGAACTATCTAATTTAAGGATAGACATCACCGCACAAAATCAACCGGAAGATACAGAATTAAAAATCACACGCTCAGATAGCATTGGCTCAACTTTACTTTCTTTAGTAGCAAAATTGCTACATATAGAGGTCAATGAAATAGATATATCTGCCACTTTTTTAGAACTGGGGATTGATTCACTACTTCTTTTGGAAGCTATGCGAAACATTCAAACCACCTTTGGAGTTCACGTAGAAGCTCATCAGTTTTTTGAAGACTTGGAAACAATTGATGCTTTGGCTACCTATATTGAGCAGAATATGTTTTTGGAACCGTCACAAAAAAGCTATAAAGCAAACGAATTATATCCCCTTAGCGCAAATTCATCCAATTTAGAATCTAGTAAAACCTCCCCACAATTAGCTCAGACAAAAGCATTGAACTTACCCATAGCCTTTCCCAAGGATAAACCAATGAATAGACCCAATAAAAACGTAGAGCCGGAGACGAATCTAGAAAAAATCATCTCCCAGCAGCTTCAAGTAATGTCTCAACTAATGTCTCAACAGCTAGAACTTTTACGCAGTGAGCGGCCACGCACGGAGCGATCGCATAACGAAAAAACTACAGTAACTGAGTTCGCCTCCCCCAAATCGTTCCATCAATCAGCCACAGTTACTAATCCATCTCCCGTGTGTTCTTACAATGAATGGGACCCACTTGAAGAGGTAATTGTTGGCATTGTCGATGGGGCGATGGTTCCCTCCTGGCATACCATCCATCGCGCTACAGTGCTTCCCGGTCAAGAAAAACAAATGGAGAGCTTAGCCAAGCGAACACAGAAACAGCCGCTTCCCTATCCAGAGTGGCTCGTTCAGGCTGCTACCAAGTGTGTAGATGGATTTGCTCATATTCTTGAATCCGAAGGAGTTATTGTCCGTCGTCCAGATATTGTTGATTACTCTGCCTCTTTTCGCACACCAGATTGGGAAGTAATGAATGGCTTCTGTTCAGCCAATCCCCGCGACGTTTTCTTGGTAATTGGAAATGAAATTATTGAAGCTCCGATGGCCGATCGCAGTCGTTATTTCGAGTCGTGGGCTTACCGCTCCCTACTCAAAGAATACTTAAAGGGAGGAGCCAAGTGGGTCGCTGCACCAAAACCGCAGCTACTCGATACACAATACGACCCAGATTACAAAACTCCCGCTCCAGGTGAGGAAAGGCGCTTTGTAATCACTGAGTTTGAGCCAACGTTTGATGCCGCAGACTTTGTACGCTTTGGACGGGATATTTTTGTACAGAAGAGTCATGTCACTAACAGTCTTGGGATCGAATGGGTGCGACGGCACCTGGGTGATGAATACCGAGTTCACGAGCTTCAGTCACTTTGCCCACAAGCCTTGCATATTGATACCACTCTAGTTCCCCTCGCTCCTGGAAAGGTGTTAGTAAACCCGCTTTTCATAGATGTTGACAACTTGCCTGACTACTTCAAATCTTGGGATATCCTGCTCGCACCTAAACCGAACCGAACGCCGATGACACTTTATGACACAAAAGTGATCAGTCAGTGGGTCAATATGAATGTACTCAGTCTCGACGAAGAGCGAGTTATCGTGGAAAAATCACAGGAATCTACGATTCAAGCATTAAAAGACTGGGGGTTTAAACCGATTCCTTGCGAGTTTGAAAGTTACTATCCTTTCATGGGTTCTTTCCATTGCGCGACGCTGGATGTCCGCCGACGTGGCGAACTCCGTTCCTATGAGATGGAGGAGGGTGCACTATGAACCTCAATCAATTTTTAGCTGAACTTGCCGAACGCGGTATCAAATTGTGGGTAGAAGGCGATACGTTGCGTTTTCGCGCTCCCAAGGGGGCAATGACATCAGAAGAGCGGGACTTACTGGTATTGCATAAAGCAAAAGTTATCTCGTTGCTGTCCCAAAACAATACAAGCGCGAACGGTACTAGCCAAACAATTGTACCCGTCTCAGAACAACGGGACATACCTCTGTCTTTTCCCCAAGAACAATTGTGGTTTTTGACCGAGTTAGAGCCAAATAATACTTCTTACAACGAACTATTCGCTCTACGGCTCTTGGGTTGGCTTAACATTGTCGCATTAGAGCAAAGCCTTAATAAAATCGTTGCTCGCCATGCAGCGTTACGAACCAACTTTACAACTGTCAACGGGCAGCCAGTTCAGGTGATTGCTGAAAGTTTGATTTTGGCAGGGCCAGTCATAGACTTAAGCAATCTACCTGCTAGTGACAGAGAAGTTGAAGTCCAGCGATTAGCAACGGAACAAGCCCAAAAACCCTTTAACTTAGTTAGCGACCCCTTAATCCAAACAACTGTATTTAAGCTAACAGAGACAGAACACATACTGCTTCTCAAAATTCATCATATTATCTGGGATGGTTGGTCATTAGGCATTCTGCTACAAGAGTTAGAAGCTTTCTACTCAGCTTTTTGCAATAACTTATCTCTAGAGCTACCTTCACTACCGCTTCAGTACCCAGACTATGCGGTTTGGCAACGTCAGTATTTGACTGGAGAGGTGCTAAATTCCCAACGAGCTTATTGGCAGCAACAACTGTTAGATGCACCCGCTTTATTGGAACTGCCAACTGACCGAGTGCGAGGAATAACTCAAACTTTTCGGGGAGCGCATCAAAGATTTGCACTTTCAAAGGAGCTAACTGAGAATATTATAAGTTTAAGTCGGCGGCAAAAAGTGACACTGTTTATGACGCTACTAGCCGCTTTTCAAACATTACTTTACCGTTATACAGGGCAAAGCGATCTCTGCGTAGGTACACCGATAGCTAATCGCGATCGCGCCGAATTTAAGGGTTTGATTGGATTTTTTGTTAATACGCTAGTATTACGCACTTCTTTGTCAGAGAACCCAAGCTTTGAGGATTTACTGTCTAGGGTACGGAAAGTAACGCTCGGAGCATACGCTAATCGAAACCTACCGTTTGAAAAATTAGTAGAGATATTACAGCCAGAACGCTCTTTGAGCTACACACCACTGGCGCAAGTGATGTTGGTGCTGCTTGATGAATTACCCGAAATCCAGATGGGAGGCTTAACGGTAAGTCCATTGGCGGTAGAAACTGGCATGGCGCGCTTTGATTTGGTTTTATGTGTGGAGCAAACCGCCTCTGGACTAATTGGGGAATGGGAATACAATACCGACCTGTTTGATGATGCCACAATCGCTCGGATGACTCGACATTTCCAGACTTTACTGGAAGCAATCGCAGCCAATCCACAACAGAAGATTTCTCAATTGCCTCTGCTGACACCAGCCGAGCGCCACCAGATCCACGAATGGAACAATACTTGGGCTGAATATCCCCAAGATAAGTGCATCCACCAGCTATTTGAGGAACAGGTAGAACGGACACCTGATGCGGTGGCACTGGTATTTGAAGGAGAACAACTCACATATGGGGAATTAAACCGACGCGCCAACAAATTAGCTAACTACCTGCAAAGCTTGGGAGTCGGGTCAGAAGTTTTAGTGGGCATCTGCGTTGACCGTTCCTTTGGCATGATTGTAGGAATATTAGGCATTCTCAAAGCGGGTGGTGCTTATGTCCCGATAGACCCTGCCTACCCATCTGAGCGCATCGCTTATATGCTGGATGATTCGCAACTACCAGTTCTACTGACTCAACAAAAACTGGTTGCCTCGTTACCAGAACATCAAGCGCAAGTAATTTGCTTAGATTCAAATTGGGAAGAAATCTCTACTGAGAGTGACCTTTCTCCTATCACTAGCGTGGCACCAGAGAACTTAGCTTATGTTATTTATACCTCTGGGTCAACAGGGAAACCGAAAGGAGTTGGTGTTCCTCACCGAGCAGTAAACCGTTTGGTAATCAATACAAACTACATTTACTTCCAACCTCTAGATGTAGTTGCTTTTGCTTCAAACTTTTCATTCGATGCAGCTACATTTGAGATTTGGGGAGCCTTACTGAACGGTGCGAAACTTGTTGTTATCACCAAAGATGTAGCACTTTCTCCTGATGAGTTTGTCGCTCAAATCCACTCGCAAGGCATCACCGTATTATTTTTAACTACTGCCTTATTTAATCTACTAGCGAGAGAAGTACCCTCAGCTTTGAGATCGGTACGACACCTTCTATTTGGAGGAGAAGCTGTCGAGCCTAAATGGGTGAAAGAGATACTCAAGAAAGGTTTTCCTCAGCGCTTGCTTCACGTTTATGGACCTACCGAAAACACAACATTTACTAGCTGGTACTTGGTAGAGGATGTTTCCGAAGAAGCTACAACTATTCCGATCGGTCGTCCTATTGCCAATACACAGGTTTATTTATTAGATACTCAGTTGCAACCTGTTCCGCTCGGTGTTTCTGGAGAAATATATATTGGTGGTGATGGACTAGCCAGAGGCTACTTGAACCGTCCCGATTTAACTGATGAAAAATTTATCCCCAACCCCTTCAGTAATCAACCGGGTTCTCGCCTCTATAAAACTGGTGATGTGGCTCGTTATTTACCAGATGGCAATATCGAATTCCTCGGCCGGATTGACAATCAAGTAAAAATACGAGGTTTTCGCATCGAATTAGGCGAAATTGAAGCAACATTAATCCAACACCCAGCTATACGAGAAACTGTAGTTGTTGCCACTGAAAATACCACAGACACCCAACAATTAGTAGCTTATCTCGTTCCCCCAACAGAAGTATTACTCAGCATTAGCGACCTACGTCATTTCCTCAAACAGCAACTCCCCGATTACATGATACCCAGTGCTTTTGTCACACTGGAACACTTGCCCCTTACCCCAAATGGTAAAGTAGACCGTCGTGCTTTACCCGCCCCGGAAATTCGACCGGAACTCGAATTAACTTTTGTTGCACCGCGCACTCCCTTAGAAGAAATATTAGCCAACATTTGGGCAGAGGTACTAGGAATTAAACAAATAGGAATTAATGATAATTTCTTTAGCTTGGGAGGACATTCCTTATTAGCGACTCAAATTATCTCTAGAATTGGCACAAGTTTAGCTGTGGAAGTCCCGTTGCGCCACCTATTTGAATCTCCTACTATTGCTTCACTAGCAGAACAGATTCAAATTTTACTAAGTAACGAAAACTCTGTACAAAGACCGCCTATATTACCAGTTCAACGCACAACCGAAATCCCCTTATCCTTTGCCCAAGCTAGATTGTGGTTCCTTGACCAATTACAACCAGGAAGTGGATTCTACAACATTCCGAATATTTTACGGTTGAACGGTCAACTCAATATCAGCGCTTTAGAGAATAGTATCAACGAGATTATTATTCGTCACGAAGCTTTACGGACTAACTTTACTACTCAAAATAGCAAACCTGTTCAAATTATTCAGGAAAGTCTCAAGCTGAAATTGCCAATTATAGACTTAGAAAGTTTATCTAAAGAAGAGAGAGAAATTGAAACGAAAAGATTAGTTACGCAGTTGGCAAATCAACCTTTCAACCTCCAACAAGAACCTTTACTAAGAAGTTTTTTGCTGAAATTAGGCGAACAAAATTATATCTTTGTATTAGTTTTACACCATATTATTGCTGATGGCTGGTCAATTGAGGTACTTGAAAGAGAATTAAGTACAATTTATACAGCATTATGTAATAATCAAACTCCGGTTTTACCAGAATTACCTATACAATATGCCGACTTTGCTGTTTGGCAACGCAACTGGTTAACTGGTGAAGTATTGGAAACACAACTTGACTATTGGCAACAACAACTCAAAGGGATTCCTGCTTTATTAGAATTACCGACAGACCGATCTAGACCAGCGATTCAAAGTTACCGAGGCGCACACCAATCTTTTCAACTTCCTGTTGAACTAAGTAAAGGTATTATTTCACTTTGTAAACGCATGGGAGTCACCCCATTTATGTTGCTTTTAGCAGCATTTAAAACGTTGCTTTATCGCTTATCAGGTCAAGATGATATTGTAGTAGGGACACCAGTAGCTAATCGTCATTATCATGAAATTGAAGGATTAATTGGCTATTTTGTCAATACTTTAGCTTTGAGAGCTAGTAATTTATCCTTAAATTCTAGTTTTGAAGAGTTACTGAATCAAGTTAGAGAAGTAACCTTGGGAGCATATACTCATCAAGATATGCCTTTTGAGGAATTAGTGGAATTATTGCACCCGGAACGTTCTTTAAGCCATTCACCTATATTTCAGGTAATGTTTGGGTTTGAGAATGAATCAGAATCTAACTTATCTTTACCCGGATTAAATATCAGTCCGATGGCTGTAGAATTTAGCTGGGCTAAGTTTGAATTGGATTTGTCATTCCAAAATAATAATAACGGGTTGATAGGTCTATGGGAATATAATACTGACTTGTTTGATCATTCCACTATCGCTCGGATAACAGATTATTTTCAAGCATTATTATCAGGAATTGTTGCCAATCCAAAACTGCGAATTTCCGAGTTACCTTTACTGAATGCAACCCAACAACATCAGTTGTTAATAGAATGGAATCATACTCAGAAATATTATCCTCAATATAAGTGCATCCATCAGTTGTTTGAAGGAAAAGTGGAATTAACTCCTGATGCTGTGGCGGTAAATTTTGAAGAGGAAAAAATAAGTTATGGAGAATTGAATGCAAAAGCCAATCAGTTAGCACATTATTTGCAAACTTTAGGGGTAAAACCTGAAGTTTTAGTGGGAATTTGTGTAGAGCGATCACTCGAAATGATAATTGGTTTGTTGGGCATCCTCAAAGCTGGTGGTGCTTACGTTCCCATAGACCCAGCATATCCAAAAGAACGTTTAGCTTTTATGCTAGAAGATTCTTCAGTACCAGTGCTACTGACCCAACAGAAGCTGCTCGAGAAACTTCCTCCTAATTCGGCTCGTGTTGTCTGCTTAGATTCTGATGGGGAAGAAATCTATTGCCACAGTCAAGAAAACCCTTCAAGCGAAGTGAAGCCAGAAAATTTAGCTTACGTTATCTACACATCAGGATCTACTGGAAAACCTAAAGGCGTTTTAATTGAACACAAATCGCTAGTCAATTACACGACGGTTGCGATCGCTGAATATCAAATCGAGAAGTCAGATCGCATTCTGCAATTTTCCTCAATTAGTTTTGATGTCAGCGCCGAAGAAATCTATACTAGCTTGGCATCGGGTGCAACACTGGTATTGCGTACCGATACGATGCTGGACTCCTTTGAGGGATTTTTGCAGAAGTGCCAGAACTGGGAAATAACTGTACTTGCTTTGCCAACAGCCTACTGGCATGAATTGACCCCTTTCTTGAGCCAAAAAACTCTTGCATTACCCCCTTCTTTACGTTTGGTCATTCTTGGGGGAGAAAAAGCATTGCCAGAACGACTGAAAACCTGGTTTGAATGTGTAGGACAACAAGTAGGTCTATTGAATAATTACGGCCCAACAGAAGCCACTATAGGAGCGACGATCTACGGGTTATCAGTAGACGATGCGGCATTGAGGGAGTTGCCCATCGGTCGTCCTCTTGGGAATGTCTGTACCTACATCTTAGATCGAAACCAACAACCTGTACCGATTGGCGTTCCGGGTGAGTTGCATATCGGCGGCGTTGGTTTGGCACGGGGGTATCTGAATCGTCCTGAGTTGACCCAAGAGAAATTTATCTCCAATCCCTTCAGTAATGAGCCTGGTTCCCGCCTTTACAAAACTGGTGATTGGGCTCGTTACTTACCAGATGGCAACATAGAATATATGTCCCGCATTGACAATCAAGTTAAGATTCGTGGGTTTCGCGTCGAATTAGGAGAAATTGAGGCGATCCTGGCAAAACATCCGAATGTGCGCTCAGTGACAGTCCTTGACCGAGAAGATGCACCTGGAAACAAGCGTCTCGTAGCTTATTTAGTCTCTAATCTTATTCCAGACCGCATTCCTTATCACAGTGAATGCCAACTAGAACTAAACAATAACGCGATCGCAATCCACACACAGGATATCTCCACTGGCGGTGTTGGTTTGGTGGGGATGCCAGCTATCGAGCAAGGTAAGAGCGTCCGCGTGCATATGCAACTACCTGGAGAGAGCGAACCGCGCTGGCTTTCTGGGACAGTAGTTTGGTCACGTCCACCACAGGCGGGGATTCGCTTTCATCTTACCCCGAACGAACAAGCTCAAGTTGAGCAAAGCGTAGATTATCAGTTGGACACTCAAGACTTGTGGAAAACTTTGCAGCGCACTGTAGCTCGCAACCTGCGCGACTACCTGAAACAAAAGCTACCTGATTACATGATACCGAGCGCGTTTGTGCTGCTGAAAGCATTGCCTCTAAGCCCTAACGGTAAAATAGACCGTCGCGCCCTACCGGTACCAGATAGTTTCAGCTTCTGTAATAAAACCTGTCTTGTTGCTCCCCACGACACTGTAGAATTACAGCTTTCACAAATTTGGTCAGAGGTGCTTGGTGTAGATTCAGTGGGAGTTCAAGACAACTTTTTTACCTTGGGAGGTCATTCTCTTTTAGCTGTACGCCTGATGGCACGTCTGGAACAGCAGTTTGGAAAAAATCTGCCTTTAGCAACGCTCTTTTCTAGTCCGACTATCGAACAACTAGCAATTCATCTTCGCTCGTCAACAGATTCTGGGAACTGGTCTCCATTGATACCGATTCAGTCTAGTGGCTCCAAGCGACCTTTCTTCTGCGTACCTGGAGTTGGTGGAAACGTTCTTTACTTCTACGAGCTAGCGCGTCATCTTGGTTCTGACCAACCATTTTACGGTCTCCAAGCACGAGGTCTTGATGGAGAATCAGAACCTTTCACCCAAGTGGAAGATATGGCTGCTTGCTATATAGAAGCCATACAAGCTGTTCAGAGCCAAGGTTCCTACCTACTAGGAGGGCATTCGTTTGGTGGTGTAGTTGCTTTTGAGATAGCCCAGCAGTTACAGAAACAAGGGCATGAAGTTGCTCTTGTGGCAATTATGGATACTGTAGCGCCAATTTTTAGTAAAAACTTAATCGGAGTTAATGAAAATGAGCTAGATTATACTGAATTCGCTTCCTATATGGAGTATACGTTTTATCCCAAATGGGAGTTGTCCAAACAGACTCTCGCTACCCTTATTCGAGAAAAACAATTGGATTATCTTAAAGAAAAATGGAGCGAGTTGAATTTCTTCCCTAAAGATGTAGCAAGTAAATCATTTAGGGGTTTATTGGAAGTTTACAAAGCTAATACTAAAGCTCATCGTAATTATTGTCCAAAAGAGGTAGTACCAACTCAAATTTCTGTTTTCCGCGCCAGTACAATAGATCCAATTTATGCAGTTATGGAGGAGCTACCTGAATTGCTAAAAGATCCAGTATTAGGCTGGAGCGACTTTTCTACAATTAAGGAAACTTATGTTATTCCAGGAAACCACATGACCATGATGCAAAAGCCCTATGTACAGGTATTAGCTGCACAATTAAAAACTAGCTTGAAACTAGCACAGAAATTTAGTGGCTTTACATAATAACATATCCGAAGTAACTCGGCGTTATTAAGGCTAGGTTCCTAGACAAAACTTGTCCAAATCATTTATCAATTCAATCACTAAGGTTAATGTCATGACTTACTCAATGTTCTCTCAAAATAATATTGATGCTCTACAAAATCATATCCAAGAAATTCAAAAAGCTGTTGCAAGTGATGAACAGCTTATACCCACTATTTCATATTGGTCACTTCAAAAATCTCTTTCAAATCTGCAAGGTCTAACTCAGTTATATTTTCCATTACGTGGAGTTTCAGAAGGAGATATTCCTCAATTTATGCCTCTTTTTATATTTGTTGAGGCTACAATTTATCAGATTGACGAAGAATATGAAAATCATATTAACACTCCACAATTTATATCGAAACATATATCAGTGTTGCAAAATGTATTAAGCCAGCTTAATCTATTTGATAATGAAATAGCTAAGGAACTTGAAGAAGGATTGATTTACTACAGATTAGAACAAAAATTTTGCTTAGGAGCAAGGCCAACCCAAGATGATATTGATAAAGCCAGTTTATTCAAATGTTATGACATAGGTATCCTTCAACGGATTTTATTGAAAATAATCAACCAACCCTATGATGAAGAATTTCTGTCAATGTGCCAACTCTTTTGCCAAATTTGTAAAATATGTACTGATATTGAAGATTACAAAAAAGATGTTGAGCGCAATGTTATTAATACCTATCGAATGTTTGTGCGTTTGTATGGTAAAGAAGCACCTCAACAATTGCTGAATTATATGACAGGCTTAAATATCAAGTTGCAACATCAAATCAAGGTATACCAAAAAAAACAACCCGATCTAGCTCAAAAATTTATTGATATGCAGAATACATATGTTGAATATGAAATGAGATTCTCAAAGAGAGATTTCATTGACGGTTTAGTAATTCCAGAAATTTCCGAACCAATTTTAGAAAAAAATACTCTTCCATAAAATGTGCGTTTTCCTTCTCGTCTGGTTCGGACAACTGATATCCCTCATCGGGTCAGGTCTGACAAGCTTTGCATTGGGAGTGTGGGTGTACCAGCGTACAGGTTCAGTTAGCCAATTCTCTCTAGAACTTCCATTTTCTGGCGCTAGAAGCAAACCATTACTCTACTTTCTTGACAAAATAACCAGTTTATAGACAACCTTTTTAAGTTCTTGCTTGAAAGCATTGAGGAGTAACGCAGTGTTTAATGAACAGCAGCCCAAGAAGCGTGTTAAAACGCCTACAATATTGCAAATGGAAGAAGTAGAATGCGGGGCAGCAGCACTGGGCATCATGCTGGGTTATTACGGACTCTTTGTCCCCCTAGCCAAACTGCGGCAGGAATGTGGCGTTTCTCGTGACGGCAGCCAACCTGCCAGCATCGTCAAAGCTGCTAGACAATACGGCCTGCGGGCAAAAGCCTTTAAAAAACAAACTTCCCAGTTGGCTAAAATGCGACTACCAGCGATCGCATTCTGGAATTTCAGCCATTTGTTAGTAGTCGAAGGCTTTGAAAAAGACCGAGTTTACATCAACGACCCAGCAACTGGACCGCGCACGGTTTCATTACAGGAATTTGACGAGGCATATATCGGTTTTATCCTAGCAATGGAACCGGGGCAGGAGTTCAAGCGGGGGGGACAACCGCCTAGCGTATTGCGATCGCTCCTACAACGCTTGCAAAGCTCGGTGGGAGCAGTTTCGCTCAGTGTCTTGCTTGGCTTTTTGCTAGTATTTCCCGGACTGGTACTACCTGTGTTCAGTCAAGTATTTGTCGATCAAATCCTCGTTGAAGACCGCACCGACTGGCTGCGTCCATTGCTGCTGGGAATGCTCCTCACCGCCCTAATTCAGGCGTTTTTGTTCTCCCAGCAGCGACGCTATTTAAGACAGTTGCAAATTAAATTAGCCGCCAGTATGTCCAGTCAATTTTTCTGGCATATGTTGAAACTCCCTGTCGGATTTTATACCCAACGGTTCCCCGGTGAAATCGGCGGAAGAGTGAAGCTAAACGACAAAGTTGCCCAGGTCATTTCCGGCAGTATGGCAGAGACGATCATCAACATAGTGATGACAATTATCTACCTGTTGGTCATGTTTGCTTATAACCCACTGCTAACAGCGATCGCTCTGGTCTTGGCAGTTGTAAACATTGTGGCGCTATTAGGAGTCGGAGGTTGGCTAGAAGAAGCTTTCATGGAGCTTGATAAGGACCTTGGCAAGGAGGAGGGGGTAGCTATCGCCGGAATTCAAAGCATGGAAACCTTAAAAGCCTCAGCGCTAGAATCGGACTTTTTTGCCCGATGGTCGGGTTATTTCGCCAAATCAGTTAATTCCTATACAAAAATAGCCGTACCCTATGAGATTCTGCAAGTCCTACCTATCTTACTTACAGCATTAACAACCACGCTAGTGCTGACAGTAGGTGGTTGGCAAGTTATGGAGGGGAAGATAACTATCGGGATGTTGGTAGCATTTCAAGCGCTGCTAATAAGCTTTCAGACACCCATTAATCAGTTGATGGGGTTTGGTATTACTCTGCCAACCTTAGCAGGCAACCTGATGCGGTTAGATGACGTACTGGCAAATGATACAGATCCATCACTTGCAAAAAGCAGTATCGATACCAAAAGTCAGACTTCAAAAGTTACACCTCAAAACAAAAAACCTAAAACTTCATCTTCTACCCTTGATTCCTCTACAATTCGCCTGCAAGGACATATCGAACTTCGTAACGTTACTTTTGGGTATGCAAAAGTCAATCGACCCCTAATCGAAAACTTTAGCTGTACGATTCAACCGGGGCGGCGGGTGGCTTTGGTGGGGGGCAGTGGCTCTGGAAAATCGACGGTTGCTAAATTAGTCGCGGGACTTTATGAACCTTGGTCGGGCGAGATTTTGTTTGATGGTAAGCTGAGAAATGCAATTCCCCGTTCGGTTATAATAACGTCGATGGCTACTGTTGAACAAGAAGTTTTCCTATTTTCAGGAAGCGTGCGCGATAACCTAACACTATGGGATACAACAGTTTCTGATTCCCAACTTCGTCGCGCCTGCATTGATGCCAAAATTCAAGATGTAATTCTAGCGATACCGGGTGGCTATAACGGCGAACTATTGGAAGGGGGTGCGAATTTAAGTGGTGGACAACGCCAACGGTTAGAAATTGCGCGATCGCTAATTTATAACCCTTCAATTTTGATTTTGGATGAAGCAACCAGTGCCCTCGATGGAGAAACAGAACAGTTTATCTACAATAACCTGCGGCAACGTGGCTGTAGTTGTTTGATTGTGGCACATCGCCTCAGTTCAATTAAAGACTGCGATGAAATCATCGTGTTAGATCGCGGTGTTGTAGTGGAGCGAGGAACGCACGAAGAATTAATTCAAATAGGTGGATTCTACGCTGAACTGGCTCAAGGTGAGGAAGAACAAGAAAATGAAGAATAAATATACCCCTTTTAATTCCCCCAAATTTGTTTCCCAAGGTGAGGTATTGCTGCTGGATAATCCGCAACAAGTCTCGACAATTCAATCTGGCTCAGTGGCTGTGTTTGTTAGCCCAGTTAAAGATGGAACTTTGCAAGAAAATCGGCGGTATTTATTCACAGCAGAAGCGGGTGAAGCTTTGTTTGGATTTGCAACGGATATTGATGATTTATCAAAATTCAAAAGTCCCAACACTTTATGTATTCTGGCAGTTCCCGTTACAGACTCGACCTTGCTACATTCCCAGCGTTCAGAATTAGATAACAATCCCGACCCCGATCCCACTTTGCCATCTGCCAGCAATCTTCTAACCGCTTGGTTTAGACAATTGAGTTCCGTATTTGACCTCAGCGGAATTTTGCTACCCGCGCCTGAACTTTCGAGCCATACACCGTGGCAAACTCAACTCACTGTTTTAGATAACTTCCATCAGCAGTTTTTTAGCTGCTTGCAAGAACTAGAACAGCAGTCTCAATTAGAGACTCTGGCGCAGTTTGAAGAACGGGAACGCCTGAACCAATCTGCAACTGTGGGTGCGTTGGCGAATTTTGTTTCTCTAATTGCGCCCAAACAAGCTATTGCTACTTTTATCGGAGATCCCCTCCTAGCAGCCGCAGGAGCCGTAGGACACGCGATGGGGATTGAGATTAAGCCGGCGGGTAAGTCGGAAAATATGCAGCGGGTAAAGGAGCCACTGGAGGCGATCGCCCGTGCTTCCCAAATGCGAATTCGACGGGTACTTCTGACAGAACGTTGGTGGCGAGGCGATTGTGGCCCAATGCTCGCTTATCTTCAAGCAGATAATACCCCAGTGGCGCTACTAATAAATAACAAGCGCAACTATGAAATTTACAACCCGGTAACTGGACAGCGACTTTTATTGAGCGATCGCACTGCTAAATTACTGGCTGCCAATGCCTATATGTTTTATCCGCCTTTCCCGGAAAAAAAGATAGATTTGCTAACGCTGTTTCAGTATTCCCTGCGCGGTAGAGGACGGGAAATTCTTAGTATTGTGGTGTTGGGGATTGCTGGGGCTTTAGCGGGGATGGTGGTTCCCCAAGCAACAGGTATCTTAATTGATACTGCCATTCCCGATGCCGATCGCGGGTTGTTACTTCAGCTCACTTTGGCCTTAGTAGCTGCTAGTTTTGGTGTAGCAATTTTTCGACTGGCTCAAGGAGTTAATTTGGGCCGGTTTGAAGTCTATTCCGTGTTCAGCTTACAGAGTGCCATGTGGGATCGGCTGCTCAAACTGCGGCTTACTTTCTTCCGCCAGTATTCCTCTGGAGAGATGCTGTCCCGCGTTAATGCGATTAACCAAATTCGCGACAAATTGGGCGCTGAAAAGTTAGATATTCTGTTCAGAAGTTTATTTTCCTTGCTAAATTTAGGACTGCTGTTTGTCTACAGTCCCCCACTAGCATCTATTGCGGCTGTAATAGTCTTCCTCACTGTTATTGTCACAAGTATTGCCGGTTATTTCAAACGCCAGAAAACTGCTCGTCTGGAAGAACTGGAAGGTGAAATTGGTGGACTTACTATTCAGCTAGTCGGCGGAATTTCAAAACTTCGCACTACAGGCGCGGAAGGACGAGCCTTTGCTTATTGGGCGAAGTATTATCAACAGCAACTGAAATTGATGCAGGATAACCAATGGATTGAAGATGCGATCGCTACTTTTAATCTATTGCAGTCTAACCTAACCCTTATCCTCATTTTTTGGATGACTGCTAGCTTGCTGAATCAGGCACAAACAGATAGGATTACTACCGGAACCTTTCTAGCATTCAATGCCGCGTTTGCTATCTTTATTACAGGAGTAACAACTCTCAGCAACACGCTGATCGATATGTTAGAAATTGGGGTGTTGTGGGAACACGCCAAGCCGATCGCAGACGAATTGCCAGAGGTAGATTTAAATAAAGCCGATCCGGGGCGACTTTCGGGATATGTTAAGCTAGACCACGTTACCTTCCGCTATCGAGAAGATGGGCCATTAAATCTGGATGATGTGACCATCGAAGCCAAACCGGGTGAGTTTATTGCTTTTGTTGGTCCTTCTGGTAGCGGTAAATCTACCACTCTGCGGATGTTACTGGGTTTCGACGTTCCCGAACAGGGTACTGTCTACTACGACGGACAAGATTTATCGGGTTTAGATGTTGCTGCGGTGCGTCGTCAACTGGGTGTGGTGTTACAAAACGGGCGCATCAATAGCGAAAGCGTGTTTGAAAATATTAGCGGTGGTGCATTAATCGGTATGGAGGAAGCTTGGGATGCGGCGCGGATGGCAGGGTTTGCCGAAGATATTGAAAATATGCCGATGGGGATACACACGGTGATATCAGAGGGGGGTGCAAACTTATCTGGCGGACAGCGACAACGGTTACTGATTGCCCGTGCGTTGGTATTGAAACCGCGAATCATCTTTTTTGATGAAGCGACCAGTGCGTTAGATAATCGTACCCAAGCAATTGTGAGTGAGAGTTTGGATCGCCTGAAGGTGACGCGAATTGCGATCGCCCACCGTCTTAGTACCATTCGTAATGCCGATCGCATCTACGTGATTGAAGCCGGTCGTGTGGTTCAGCAAGGTACTTTTGAGGAGTTAGCTTCTCAGGAGGGTATGTTTGCCAAATTGATAGCGAAGCAGGGGAAAACCAAGAGATTCACTGCGGATAGCACGCAAGTTTAAGGAGAACCCCTGCCACTCCCCTACGTAATTTCTCGGAGGGCAAAGACTAACCAAGCGTGGCATACTTTTATAAGCCTCAAAAGTCATCTACCAAAAGAAAGATTTTATTTTATACTTAGAAGGGTGAGTTGGTTATAACTGACATCTTGCAGCAATATCAATAAGAGGATTTTTCGTGGGGTCGGGCGGGTCTATAGAACCTATTTGCAAGCTTTAAGGCTGTTGGCGAACCCGCCCCTACGGCTAATTGAGAATGGTGCAATATCTCAGTTATAAGGGTGAGTTGGGGCGAAACCTGGAAATTAAGAGACGCGATCGCCCACCGTCTTAGTACCATTCGTAATGCCGATCGCATCTATAGCAATCCTAAATGATTCGTGTAATTCTTGTAGGGGCAAACCCCCCGTGGTTGCCCCGCCTTGGCTGGGGTAGGCACGGGGAGTAGGGGTAGCACTACCCCTACATATTTTTACAAATGATTTAGGATTGCTATACGTGATTGAAGCCGGTCGAGTGGTTCAGCAGGGGACGTTTAAAGAATTAGCTTCTCAGGAGGGTATGTTTGCCAAATTGATAGCGAAGCAAGGAAAGGTGAAAAACTGAAAAAGGGAAAAATTCGATAACCTGCCTCCACGGATTTTACTGTATCTATCAGCCAAAACTGCAATTATTCCACCTTTTTACCGCTTTTATCCACGCTTTACAATGCGATCGCCCATATAAACAAAACCGCCCTCTCATTAGTTTCAACCATGCCACCTGTACTTACCCAACTCAACAACTTAAAAGTTCTCGAACCACCCGATATAGAGTGGATGGTTCAAACGGGCACTCACAAAGAAATGCCGGTTGATACAGTGCTGATTCAAGAAGGTCAGCACTCAGACTCAATTTACTTTATCCTCGACGGTACTGTAGCAGTCTTAATTTCGCAGAACAATTCCGAAGACGATCAAGAAATTGCTCGTTGCAGTAAAGGTGAAGTAGTTGGCGAGATGTCCTTCATAGACGATCGCCTCCCCTCCGCCACTGTCAAAACCGTAGAACCCTCGCTAGTATTAGCTTTATCTAAACGGCAGTTACAAATAAAGATGGAGCGAGATCCAGATTTTGGGGCTAGACTTTACCAAGAACTGACTGCCATCTTATCCTCCCGCCTACGAAGTGTCTCTAAATTACTAGCGCAAAACAAAATCGTCCCAGGACAAGCATTGCGAAAAGTCCTATTTCTCTTTGCCATCCTGAATGACAATGATATCGACTGGATGGTAACTCGTGGCAAAAAACAAAATGCTCCCGCTGGAACCTCGTTAATTCAACAAGATCAGCCCGTAGAAGCCTTGTACTTTTTGTTACAAGGCAATTTGGCAGTAATATTTTCCATGATGGTAGAGGGAAAACCAGTGGAAAAAGAATTGGCACGACGGGCGAGTGGAGAAATTGTCGGTGAGATGTCTTTTGTAGAAGCAGGGAACGCCTCTGCAAGTATTAAATGTGCGGAGAATTCAGTGGTATTAGCCGTACCGCAACAGATGCTAAGAGAGAAAATACAACGCGATCGCGGATTTGCAACTCGCTTTTATCGCGCCATTTCTCTGGTGTTAATCGATCGGTTGCGTGAAGGCTTAATACAACGTGGTTTTGGTCAAAAAGCTTACAGCCAAGACCAACAACTAGCCGAGGACATTGAGTATGAAGATGAAATTCCTCTCGACGTGCTAGAACCAACCCTCCTGGCAGGTACTCGGTTTAAGTGGATGATGAATCGGCTACAAAGGAATTAATTGTTATGACTGCTTCAGATATAAATGATACCCCAGAGCAACAGCAATCTCTAGAATCTGTTGCTTCCCCAGAACGCCTTGACCAACTCATGCAAGTGGTCAAAACCAAAGACTTTATCCCAGCTATAGCTGTGGGGGGATTTATGGTGATGGCGCTAGTTTGGAGCGTGGTTGGTAGAATTCCTATCACTGTGACAGGACAAGGAGTATTGATTTCACCGCAACGAGTTGTAGAATTACAATCACCGATTGCCGGACAGTTAGAATCTTTACTCATTAAAGATAATCAATGCGTCAAAAAAGGAGAAATTATAGCGACGATTAAACCCACCGAGTTACAGGAACAACTGAAACTACAACAAGCTAAACGCCAGCAATTAATTGTACAAAATATCAAAACTAATTCACTCCAAAAGCAGCGTACCCAACTGGAGCAAGAAGAGATTGCAGCAATGAGAGCAAATCTGACCCAACGGTTGCAAGATGTTCAAGCCATGTCTGGGGTTCTCAAGGAGCGAGCTTTAGCTACTATTGGGCAGCAACGCCAAACTCTGCAACAAAGGTTTCAGAATACGCAGGCATTAGCGTCTGTTTCTAAAGAACGAGAGTTAAGTGCTATTAAACAGCAGCGTCTTTCCCTTGAGGAAAGTCTTCAGGATGTTTCTAAGATAAATCCAGTGCTCAAAAAGAGGTTAGACGGTCGAAAGGCTCTTCTAACTGAAGGCGCGATATCACAGGATACAGTTTTGGAGGCGGAAAATGATTATCGAGAAAACCGTACTCAAATTTCTAGTATTCAAACTCAGTTAAAAGAATTAAGCAGTAAAGAAGTAGGGATTGATAAATCTTTTCGAGAGAATCTCAACCAAATTTCTGACATTCAAGCTCAATTGCAGCAACTTAATAGCCAGGAGATTATAGTTGAAAATTCTTTTAGAGAAAATCGCAGTCAAATCTCAGAAATTCAATCTCAGCTACAAGAGTTAAACACCCGCAGCAAACGCTTAGAACAAGACAATTTAAAAGCATCTAACGATCGAGAAAACGAAATTGCGGAGAGCTCTCGCGCTGTTGCCCAACTAGAACAGCAAATTAAGGAGCGGAGCTTAATTCAAAGTCCCCAAGAAGGTTGCATTCTAGAAGTCAGTATTGTAGTTGGACAAGTTGTCAGTCCGGGTATGCGCTTCGGTGCTCTGCAAACTCAAGAGCAAGGAAAAGTTCATCTGACTAGCATCGCCTACTTTGATGTGAAAAATGGTAAGCGGATCAAGCCCGGAATGAAAATTCAAATTACACCGGATACGGTCAAGCGGGAGCGATTTGGAGGTATTGTCGCAATGGTGAAATCCGTGTCTGCCTATCCTGTTACCTCAACCGGAGCAGCTTCAAAATTAGGTAATGCTGAACTGGCAGATAGGCTTACCGAAAAAACCGCCAAGGTGGAGGTGATTGCAGAGTTAATATCAGAACCCAGTAATGTCAGCGGCTACCAGTGGTCATCGTCGAAGGGACCAGATATGAAGTTGACACCGGGAACTACAACAGCGTTGCGGGTAAAGGTGGAAGAACAAGCGCCGATTACCTTTTTGCTACCGTTCTTACGCGAGTGGACCGGAATTCAATAGATGATAGCTGTTAATAAATTTATTTTTGCCAACTTAGTTTTGGAGTTGACCTGACATGAGTTCGTTAAATTCTCAAAATTTTAAATCACCACACCACTCTGAAGAAAACTTAGAACGGACTCCCATTACCTTTGCGTCGGCGATTGCTAAACTCACAAACTTAGCTCTTGAGGAGTTCGATCGAGAAATTGCTCAAAAGCAGCTTTACTATCACACCCGCGAGCATATTAATAACGTACAGCACCGAGCGAACATTATTTTTCAAGCAATCCGTCCTCATTGGGAAACATCCCTAAAGGACAATGCTGCGCCAGATTATATGGCACGAATGCAACTTCTACTAGATATTTGTGCAACTGCCCATGATATGCTGCAACTTTTTGTTCCTGAAACCCAACCTCACAAGTCCAGACGACGCGAGATGGGTGTAAGTGAGGCAGCAACAATTGAAAAGTTGTTTGAATACATTAACATCCTAAATCAACAGCAATGCGAACAAAATCTGAATAGTCTTGCACGGTTCTCGGATGCAGACTTATTGATTATTCAAGACGCCATCGAAGCCACCATTTGCATATACGAACCATCCGAGCAAGCGATTTATCAACCTGCTCTTTATGACTCCAGCAAACCTCTATCACCTCTAGCGATAATTATTGCCTTAGCAGATATTGGAGCATTGGGAATGGAAGGAGTAGCCGCCTATGAGCGAGAAGGTAGTCTTTTGTTCTTAGAAGAAAATCCCGATGTCATTCCCATCTTATTAAATCATAAAACTTTGGCTTCGGAAAATCCAGAACTTTATGAGAATATCCGGCAGCGCCTTCTGAGGCGTGCTCGCTTCCAAATCAGCTTTGCCAAGTCACGGCTGACTCGATATGCCCGTGAGATTGAACATTTGCCAGCAGATGCAATTGAAGTTCTGACTTATCAGGTCTTTCAATATTTAAATCCGACAACGATTCAAGAGATTGATTCAAGGACTCCTACCGCCGAAGATACACCACTTGAAGCATTGATTACATTCTTCAAGTTGGAGCATTACATAAGTAGTATAATTGAAAAGACAGGTGTTGAGAACGAGCTCACCATTATTTGTGGTCAAAATGTCCAGAATATCCTTGACATTCCTAGGGAATGAGTGTAACAATTAATATTGACTATATTGGTTACTACAAGGAGCATCTCATATTTGTAAAAACAGTTCTTCGGGCTCCTTCTTTCTGACTCTTGCCTCCTGTCTCGTGTCTCCAAACTCCAATTTCTAGCTGGGCTGCACAAGTGATATGCTCCCGACTACAGTCAAAAACTTAGCCGACTTTAAACAGTTTTATGTGTAATTTTTAACTTCAAAACTTCTGTATTTTTACCTACTATTTGAGGAAGCAAGAGGTCTTACCATGTTAATGTTACTCTTCTATATTGGAAAAGATTCCTATGCCATCGAGAGTTCTCGCGTGGTAGAAGTAATACCTAGAGTTCCTCTCAGGAAGATGAATCATGTACCGGAGTATGTCGCAGGATTATTTAACTACCGAGGTAAAATCGCACCTGTTATTGACCTTTGCCATCTGATTCAGGGAAAACCAAGCGGCTTTAAATTGAGTACGCGGATTATTATGGTCAGCTCTTCCACTAATGATAATAGGCTGCAATACCTGGGATTGATGGCGGAACGGGTAATCAAGACATTGGATAAGCCAGAAACTGAATTAGTAAATTCCGATGCTCGCATGAACGTAGCACCTTACTTAGGCGGAATGATTCTCGATCAAAACGGCATGATTCAGCGGATTCATCTGGAGCAACTATTCACTGATGCACGACACCTTTATTTAGCAGCAGGAGCGCCCAATACTGATGAGCCTAGCAAAAATTGAAACCTTGTTAAGTCAAAAAATTGGAATTGCCGCTAATATCATCGGCTCTCACAAAATTGCCAAAGCCGTCCAAACTCGTCAAACAGCTTGTGGTTTACCCGATTTTGATACCTATTTCAAAGTTTTACAAACCTCACGCCAAGAATTAGAAGAACTCATTGAAAAAATTGTAGTTCCAGAAACCTGGTTTTTTCGCGATCGCAAACCCTTTGATTTCCTGATCAACTACGTCCGCTCTGAATGGTTAAACAAATCAGGTTCGACCAAACTGCGTCTGTTAAGCGTACCATGCTCCAGTGGCGAAGAACCTTATTCAATGGCGATCGCGCTACTGGAGGCTGGCTTGTCTGTAAATCGGTTCAGCATTGATGCGATCGATATTAGCAAACAGGCGATCGCCAAAGCGCAGCGAGGCATTTATGGGAAAAACTCATTTCGGGGCGAAGACTGGATTGAGCGCGATCGTTATTTTCAACAAACAGTAGCCGGCTATGAAGTCATTGCACCCGTTCGGAATACCGTTAAGTTTCGCCAGGGCAACCTTTTAGATGTGTTTTCTGATGCCGAAACCAAGTATAACATTATCTTCTGTCGCAATCTATTAATTTATTTGGAACCCACTGCCTGTACTCAAGTCTTCAATACCCTAGATCGTTTGTTACTTCCAAACGGATTACTTTGCGTCGGATCGGCTGAAACCGGAAAAGTTCCCAGCCATCCCTTTATTTCAATTCGACAATCCTTTACATTTGCGTACCGGA
This sequence comes from Microcoleus sp. B7-D4, assembly GCF_036705125.1. Classification (NCBI taxonomy): domain Bacteria; kingdom Bacillati; phylum Cyanobacteriota; class Cyanophyceae; order Oscillatoriales; family Microcoleaceae; genus Microcoleus; species Microcoleus sp. B7-D4. The sequence goes on along the minus strand of NZ_JAUBTT010000067.1, from coordinate 23,888 downwards.
AATCTGATATCATTCAATTGCAGTCGCCATTGAGAGAGACTTCAGCATCTACTGAATTAAAGCAAAGCTTACCGTTGAACAAAAGTCACATAACCCAGATAGAACAGCCCCGAACTCTAGCAGGCAATACCTCATCTACCGCGATCGTTACCCGTCAGTCTACTTCTCAATTGCCTTCTAAAGCAATCCAATCAACAGATAAAGTCAGCAGCACAAAAACTCATTCGGGGCTGGAACTGGCTAGACAATTAGCGGATGTCGGGCAAGTAGAAAAGGCAATTAATCATTGCCAAGAATATTTGGCTGGCAACTCTACTAATGTTGAAGCCTATACTTTACTGGGTACATTGTATCAAGCAAAAACTGAAAATGCTCAAGCTGAGCGATATTTTCAGAAAGCACTTTACCTTAATCCTAACTGCTACGAAGCCCTGATACATCTATCTCTTTTGAAAGAACATCGGGGCGATATTGTGGGTGCAGAAATTCTTAAGCAGCGAGTTCAGAAGATACAGCAAAATACCCAATTATGCGGATAACAATGAGGCAGTATTTATGGTGAATAACGTGTTCAAAGATCAATCTTTACAAGGTCGCATTAAGACCGCTTTCAATTTCATGGGAGCATTGGTTCTTATCGTAGGGCTAGTGGGCTTAATCTCTACGTTGCGCTTAAGTGGTAACATCGATACATTAAGCAATAATAGTTTGCCGAGCCTGGTTGGATTGTGGAAAGTCAACGAAGGCCAAACCCAGATTGAATCGTCAGAACGAGCTTTATTGATTGCTGGACTAACCGCCCAGGAACGACAAGCTGAGTTAGAGCGAATCAAAAAAGCTTGGAATCAAATCGAGGAAGGGTTTAAGCAGTATGAAGCCACTCCTCGAACGGAAGAAGAGAATAGAAACTATAAAAACCTTCAGAGTAACTGGGATAGATGGAAAAACGATCATGAAGATTTTCTCAAACTAAACCAGCAATTTGAAAGTTTAGGAATTCTGCATCCCTATGCCAGAGAGGTGGAGTTAATTGGTCAGAGACCAATTAATCCTCTAGAAATAGCCAATACTCGAAAAGCCCTTGGTGTTTTCGAGCAGCTACGCAATCGTGCCAAGACCAATCGTGCCTCCTTTGATACTGCAACAGCAGCGATTCTAGAAGCACTGAGAATTAATGAAGACACTGCTACTATAGCCGAAAAAAATGCCACTCAAGCTATTAGCCAATCACAGTTTTGGACAATTATTGCTATGCTGATCGGCCCTGGGGTAGCAATTCTTTTAGGCCGATTTCTCAGTAATGCGCTGATTCAGAGCTTGCAACAGTCAGTGGTGCAAATTACAACCTCTGCAACTCAAATTGCAGCATCTGGTAAAGAATTAGAGGCCACTGTTGCTGAACAACTTGCTTCCACCAATGAAGTCACCGCCACTGCACAGGAAATTGCTGCAACCTCCAGAACTTTGGTAAAGACAATGGAACAAGTTGCTGGGATGGCTCAAACAACCGCCATCTCTGCAAACGACAGTCAGGATGAACTCGCCGAGATGGAAAATGTCATGAGGCAACTGGCGGAGGCAACGACTTCTATCTCCTCCAAACTAGGAGTGATGAATAAAAAAGCCGGAAACATCAGCAATGTTGTGACCACAATCACAAAGGTCTCAGACCAAACCAGCCTCCTGTCACTGAATGCAGCTATCGAAGCAGAAAAAGCGGGAGAATATGGTGCGGGTTTTGCGGTTGTTGCGCGAGAAATTCGACGACTTGCCAATCAGACGGCAGTCGCTACGCTCGAAATTGAGCAAATCGTAAAAGATATGCAATCGGCGGTTACGGTTGGTGTGATGGAAATGGATAAATTCAACAACTCGGTGAACAATAGTGTAGATCGAGTCAGCAAGATTAGCGACCAAGTTGCGAAAGTCATCACTCAAGTACAGAGTTTGCCACCTCGATTTGAACAAGTCAGTCAAAGCATTGAAGACCAATCGGAGGGGGCGCAGCAAATTAGCGAGGCAATGGAGCAACTCGGTCAAGCTTCTCATCAAACAGTGGATGCTTTACGTGAAACGAATAGTGCCTTGGAACAACTGGATGATGCAGCCCAAGGATTACGGAAAGAGATATCCCGGTCTAAGACTTATCGGTAAAGATGGTTAACTATAGCCTTTCTCAGTAACATGAGGTACTCATTGGGCATGGGGCATGGGGCATGGGGCATGGGGCATGGGGCATGGGGCATCGGGCATGGGGCATGGGGCATCGGGCATGGGGCATGGGGCATGGGGCATGGGGCATCGGGCATGGGGCATGGGGCATCGGGCATGGGGCATAGGCATTGGACTCGCCCCCATACATCACAACGCTTGAGAACCGCTATAGAAGGAATGAGGAAGAATATCGAGGTGAAGAATGCTTATACAGCAAACTTTTTAGCCCGACATTTAGCCCGACATTACGTTTAATTAGGTGGATTTACTTAACAACCAAATTAGTTATGACTAACCCTTGGAGTGAACCATTGACTGTAGAAAGCTCCCTGAATGACTGCTGGAATCAAATTGGGGTCATGGGCGATCGCTCATGCGGTCAATTAGCAACTGTGATACATTGCTATGAATGCCCAGTTTATGCAGAAGCTGGCGATAGTTTGCTAGAACGCGAACCACCACTGAATTACTTAGATGAGTGGCTCAATATTCTGGCAGAAACACCCGTAGACCACGAGGATGTAGAAGGCGATGAAATAGTCATCCACACAGCGGATGCTATTTCGGTCATGATCTTTCGACTTGGGAATGAGCGATTAGCTCTTCCAGTCCGAATTCTGCAAGAAGTGACCCCTCCTTGTGTCATTCAACCCCTGCCCCATCGCAGCAACGAGTTATTTTTGGGACTGGTGAACATTCGCGGGGAAACGTTGCTTTGTGCTTCCCTGAGTCATTTGTTGAATTTAGAATCGGCTAAGGAGACTTCCTCCACTGTCACATCCGCCAATGCCAAACGAATGATAATGGCAGGGCAGGGAAACGATAAGTGGGTCTTTCCGGTTGATGAAGTTCATGGAGTTTACCGCTTCCACCTAAATGAATTACGAGATGCCCCTATTGTGATTACTAAAGCCACTGAGGCTTACACCCAGGGAATTATTCATTGGCATGGCAATCAAGTCAATTATCTCGATTCTGAATTGTTGTTCTACACCCTCAATCACAAAATTTTGTAGCAGAACACGGAGCGGATTATGAGCGATCACTCGAAGTTGGAGCTATTTCGTCAGGAAGTTGAAACTCAGGTCACCATCCTCAAGGAAGTGCTTCCTATACTCAAAACGCAACCATTCTCTATGCTCGAACTTGGGCAAGCAATTCAGGCAGCCCACTCGGTATGGGGAACTGCTCGAATTGTAAAGATGGAGGCGATTTCCCATCTGGCACAACTCATTAAGGAGTGTTTGATTACCGCTCAGAACAAGACCGTTACCCTAGGTGATGAGCAAATTGATGTCTTACTTCATGCGGGTGATTTACTTTTGGGTATGAGCAAAGTGACAGAGGAGGAGCAGGAGCGGTGGATGAGGGAGCATTCCTGGGATTTGGCAACGACCCAAAAAGCTATTTCGATCGTCTTGTCCTCTGAAGTTAACATGATGGCTGTTCCTTCAGTTCAGGCGAACGAAGTGGGTACTGATGTGTCTTCATTTAGTCAGGAGACAACATCTTCTGAGTCTGTACCGAAGACAACTTTAGTTGTCCCTTCTGAACTTATCCCTTCTGATAACGCAGGACACGAAGAAAGGGCGATCGCCATTTCCTCCAACCCAACTATCACAACAACGCCTACAGTACCCCCAAATGTAACAGTGGCAGCGGATACTACAAAAACAACGCCTACAGCACCCCCAGTTGTGTCAGCGGCACTGGATACTACAAAAACAACCCCTACAGCACCCCCAGATGTAACAGCGACGCTGACTGGCGATGACTCCATGATGGACTTATTTCGCCTGGAAGCAGAAGCACAGGTTGCTATCTTGAATGAGGGATTGCTGGCATTGGAAAGCAATTCTCAATCGACGCAGGCATTGGAAACATTAATGCGAGCAGCCCACTCGATTAAGGGGGCTGCTCGCATTGTTGGGCTCGATGCGTTAGTCAATATAGCTCATGTGATGGAGGACTGTTTTGTGGCAGCACAGAACAAGACAGTGGTACTGAATCCCGATTGTGTCGATGTGCTGCTTCAAGGTGTGGATTTGCTCGAAGGTATAGGTCAAGTAAGCGATGTAGAATTAGCCAGTTGGTTAGCAGAACATAATGCCGAATTTGAAATAACAAGAGGGGCGATCACTGCTATTTTGACCCCAGAATCTGCACCCAAACTCGATCGCGCGAGAGTTAGAGATGGAGAAGAGGAAAATATAGTTTCTCAGTCCCGTGTTTCAGTCGCTTCTACAGTTTCCGAATCATCCCTAGAAATTTCCAACCAATCTAGCATTCAGTCCACATCTTCATATACCGCGATCGCGATCGATCAAGCTGAATCATCGCCATCAGACGTGATGGTGCAGGAAAGTCCAGAGCGGGGTAAATCTTCCTCTTCAGAATCAGAACACGCGGCTACTCAAGATCGCGTAGTGCGAGTCAGTGCTGAGAACTTAAATCGAATTATGGGGCTCGCAGGTGAGTCACTGATTGAAGCCAACTGGCTGCAACCCTACGCAGACTCCATGATGTCCCTGAAACGGCGGATGGTCGAAATTTCCAGAACGCTAGAACAGTTGCAGGATAGCCTTGAACACGGTGCCTATCAGCCAGAAGGAAAGGAGTATCTAGAAACAGCAAGAAACCAAGAACAAGAGTGTCTAGACTTTCTGGGCGAGCGCTTGGGGGAACTGGAGCTATATGCCCAACGGACTGCTAATCTGTCCGATCGCCTCTACCGGGAAGTCATTACCTCGCATATGCGTCCCTTTGTGGATGGCGTACAAGGCTTTCCGCGCATGATCCGCGACTTGGGACGCAAGTTGAATAAGCAAGTTAGGTTAGAAATTGTAGGTAAGGCAACGCCGGTCGATCGCGACATTCTCAAAAAGCTGGAAGCTCCCCTGACTCATATCTTGCGAAATGCAACGGATCACGGAATTGAACTACCAGACGAACGGACTGCTGTTGGAAAATCGGCGGTGGGTATGATTCGACTGGAGGCATTTCATCGAGGTGGAATGCTAGCAATTACCATTTCCGACGATGGGCGAGGTATCAATCCAGAGCAGTTGCGCCAAAAGGTGATTAACAAAAACCTGGCAACTTCGGAAATGGCAGCCCAGCTTACGGATGCTGAATTGATGGAGTTTCTGTTTTTACCTGGATTCTCCACCGCTAAACAGGTAACGGAAATCTCTGGAAGAGGTGTGGGTCTGGATATTGCTAAAAGTATGGCACAGGAAGTAGGCGGAACGGTGCGTGCTATATCGCAACCGGGCAAAGGAATGAGTTTCCACTTTCAACTGCCGCTAACGCTGTCGGTGGTTCGCACGTTGTTGGTGGAAGTTTCTGGCAAGCCGTATGCGGTGCCCCTGGCTCGCATCGATCAGATTGTTACTGTGGAGCGATCGCACATTTCGGAGGTGGAAAATCGCCAATACTTTACGATGAATCAACAAAATATTGGTTTAATCGCTGCCCATCAAGTTCTAGAATTACCTGAACCATCCTCTAATCCAGGTTCGCTGTCTGTGGTGGTGATCAGCGATCAATCTAATCCCTATGGTTTGGTGGTGGACAAGTTTTTAGGTGAGCGCGATTTAGTGGTTCGACCACTCGATCCGCGTTTGGGCAAAGTACCTGATATTAGTGCCACATCTATAATGGGAGATGGCTCGCCGATTCTAATTGTTGATGTATCGGATCTGGTGCGATCGATCGATGCTATCCTCAACGCCGGACGATTAACAAAGGTGGGAGGCGAGGTAACGGATGTCGTTAAAGACAAACGCAAGAAAGTTTTGGTTGTGGATGACTCGATCACGGTGCGGGAAATGGAACGTAAGCTGCTAGAAAATCGCGGCTATAGCGTGGATATTGCTGTCAATGGGATGGAGGGATGGAATGCTGTTCGGACTAACCACTACGATTTAGTGATTAGTGATATTGATATGCCACGCATGAATGGGATTGAACTGGTGAAGCAAATGAAGAACCATTCCCGTTTGTATTCCATTCCTGTGATTATTGTGTCTTATCGCGATCGCGAGGAGGATCGGATTCAGGGCTTAGAAGCGGGTGCAGATTACTATCTAACTAAAAGTAGTTTTCATGATGCCACCCTGATTGATGCCGTCGTGAATTTAATTGGGCGTTGATAAGTAGAATGAAGAAGGCAGAAGGAAGAAGGCATAGACACCGAGCTTTTGACCCAGCCCAAAAACGGATACCGTGCCACGTACTCCTGTCGTGGAAAGATAAAAAATTTAGACCAAAGTTCAAGATCCCTGATTTATCTGTGGGGTAAATCTAAAATCTAAAATCTAAAATCTAAAATCGACTGACTCATCCGTGTTTTACGTTTAATTTAGGGGGATTTGCTGATGAGAATTGCAATTGTTAATGATTTGGCGATCGCAACTGCTGCACTCCGACGGGTTTTGCAGACAGTTTCTGACTACCAGGTGATTTGGACTGCACGGGATGGAGCAGAAGCAGTTGCTAAGTGCGCTCAAGATACGCCCGACATAATCTTAATGGATTTACTGATGCCTGTCATGGATGGAGTAGAAGCAACCCGTCAGATTATGAAACACTCTCCTTGTCGCATTCTGATTGTTACAGCCAGTGCTGATAAAAATCTTGCAAAAGTTTATGAAGCGATGGGACACGGCGCTTTAGATGCAGTTGATACACCCGTTTTGAGTGGAGCAGACAGCGTTAATACAGCAAACGCGCTACTCGCTAAAGTTGGCACAATTCGCAAACTGCTAAAACAGCCTTCTTCAACAAAGATACAAGCAAAAAAGTCCATTTCATCGCTGGAATTGGATCGACGAAGTGGACTTTCATCTACTGTATCTACTGTCCCGTTAGTGGCGATTGGATCGTCTACAGGTGGCCCGAAAGCATTAGCAACCATCCTTTCGCAGCTACCTGCTAGTTTTGGTGCAGCGATCGCGATCGTCCAACACATAGACGATCAGTTTTCTAGTGGATTGGTTGATTGGTTGAGACAACAAACAGTATTGCCCATAAGAATTGCGGTTGCGGGCGATCGATTGGAAAAGGGAACTATTTTAGTGGCAGGTACTAACGATCATTTGTATTTAAAACCGGACTTGACTCTCGGCTACACCAAAGAGCCGATTAATTATCCCTATCGTCCATCAGTTGACGTATTTTTCAAGAGTGTTGCTCAACATTGGACGCGCAAGGGAACTGCGATTCTGCTAACAGGAATGGGTAGAGATGGGGCGGAGGGATTAAGCGTATTGAAGCTTCAAGGTTGGCACACGATTGCTCAAAATAAGGACAGTTGTGTGGTATATGGAATGCCTAAAGCAGCGGTTGAGTTGAATGCTGCTGTAGAGGTTTTATCACCAGATGCGATCGGCACTACCCTCCGCCAAAATCTCATACTAAACCGCTAATTAAGTAAATACATCTAATAAAACGTCAAACACGGATTAGTTAAAAGCTGGCTCTCTATACTGACTTTATTCTTTTTACCACTTATGACAACTTTGATACACGAGCAAATAACAGTTTTATTAATTGACGATCAACCCATCATTAGTGAAGCCATTCGTCGAATGTTGGCTTCCGAACCGGACATCGTATTTCACTACTGTAGCGATCCAACTCAAGCTTTTGACATTGCGGAGGAGTGCCAGCCAACTGTCATACTGCAAGACCTGGTTATGCCCCAAATGGATGGCTTGCTGTTAGTTCGATTTCTACGATCCAAAGACAGTTTTACCTGTAATATTCCGCTAATTGTGCTGTCCAGTAAAGAAGACCCTACTATCAAAGCTAAGGCCTTTGGACTTGGCGCCAATGACTACCTAGTGAAACTGCCAGATCGCATGGAACTGATCGCTCGCATCCGCTATCACTCCAATGCCTATTTGAATTTCCTCAAGCGACAGGAAGCTGAAGGACTTTTCAAAGCTGAAATTTTACGTCAAGCAGCATATATTGAGCAAGTTGGTAAGGTGACAAGTGCTGCTTCTGAGGTGGAACGAGATGCTTTTCAACCGGATGCACTAACAGAGGTTGCTAAACGCAGTGACGAACTAGGACAACTGGCACGAGTCTTTACTCAGATGGTCAATACGGTCAAAGCACGAGAGAAGGAATTGACCAGGGCAAATCAAAATTTGGAAGAGCTGCTGACAGCTTATGGTCGCTTTGTTCCTCATGATTATCTGCGTTTTCTGCGGAAGAAAAGTATTACTAATGTGCAATTAGGGGATCATGTCAGCAAAGTTATGGCAGTGATGTTTTCTGATATTCGCTCCTTTACTACGCTGTCTGAAAAAATGACTCCCAAGGAAAATTTTGCTTTTGTCAATACTTATTTGCAGAAAGTTAGTCCAGAAATTCGTACTAATCATGGTTTGATTGTCAAGTTTCTGGGGGACGGTATGATGGCTGTTTTTCCAGATGGAGGCAATGATGCTTTGGCGGCGGGCGTTGCTATGTTTAGAGTCGTTGAGCAATTTAATCAGGGGCGACTTCAGGCAGGTGAGCAACCTATTAAGATTGGGATTGGTATTCATGTGGGTCACATGATGCTGGGCATGGTCGGCGAAGAGAACCGGATGCAGGGTGATGCTTTTTCTGACAATGTTAATTTAACGGCACGGTTGGAAGGGCTAACAAAGTTTTACGGCGTTTCTCTTCTGATTTCTCAGCAAGTGCTAGACGATTCAACTAATGCCGATGAATACCAATTGCGCTTTTTAGACCGGGCGATTGTGAAGGGACGAAATGAGCCGATTGCGGTTTATGAGGTCCTGGATGCAGAACATGAGGATGTCAGGGTACTGAAGTTGAAAACCAAACTGGATTTTGAACAAGGATTGGAATTATATCGGCACAAAGATCGGCTGGAATCTGCGAGAGAAAGTTTTGAGAAGGTGATTGCTGTACATCCTGCTGATAAAACTGCTCTCCTTTATTTGGAGAGGATTGAGCAATTGATGAGGGAGGGTGTGCCTGATAACTGGAATGGTGTTTGGAGTTTTACAGAAAAGTGATTTGTGAGGATTGAATTAAATTTATCTGAACGTAATAAATACTTCCTTAATTTGATGGACCTGAAAGTTGAAAAAATTGTCAAAAAGCGGCCTAAGAATGGTTGAGTTGCTCTACCTCAACTTTTGCGCTGGTCAATCTAAAATCAAAAATTACCCAACCCTCCCAAAGGCTCGCTCCAAACGGGCTAATAAAAACCACTGATTATGGTGATTTGACACTCCCCACGGCTGAAGCCTGGGGATTCTCCAAGCTAAACTTGGAAGGGACAGGCAAAAGTCCCCCTAGACGCTCAAAACAATACCCGTATCAAAGATATTGCAATTGCGCTTACTTTTAGAGTTTTTCTTACTTTCAGAGTCCATCGCACGAGCCAGATAGGTACGCTCCTCACCCTGCCATTATTCGCCCTTTAAGTATTCCGCATCAAAGGCGGATGTCTCCGTTGCCGGGATTTCTCCGCACGCTTGATGATTCTTCGCGTAGATGGTTATTCTTACTTGCTGTTTGAATTATATCAAAAACTGAAGGCGGTTGAAACCGCTACCGACTTATCCCCCCGTCTAAAGCCAGGGGCCAGGCGGGCTCGTTCTTCGGTCAAAAATGCTGAGGGTGTCTTACTGCCCGGAATTTCACCGTTCTAGGAATGGTTCAACACGTAGTTGATACGCCTACTTGTTCCGCATTGTTAGATTATAACACAGATTACTCGCAGCCTAAAGGCTGCAACTGCGTTTCATACCCTGCGGGAAAGACCGGGGTTCTCACGCGACGCGCTATAGCAATCCTAAATGATTCAGATAAATTTGTACGGGTAGTGCTAAGAGTGCCTACCCCCTATCTATCGGGCAACCGGGCGTGGGATTGCCCCTACAATAATTATGCAAATGATGCGAGGATTGCTATAGCTGTATCCTCAAATTCAAAGGCTTTGCGATTGGTTCGCGACCCTTACAATGAAATTAATCATAAAAAAATGGCGTTTGTACTTGACAAACGCCATTTTATAGAGTTACGAACGCGGCGTCTTATCTTGTTTAAACGACGCTAACAATTCGCGAATTTGGTCGGCCGCAATCTCGCGCCCGCCCAAACCAAAAGCTAGAGCAATACCAACTGCGATCGCCCCAAGCAGCAGCCCGAAAGCCAAATTCACAATATCGCTGCCAATGCCCATCTGTTGCAGCGCCAAGGCCGAAACAAAGGCAATAATAGCAATCCGAGCCGCTTGGCCCAAAAGCCGCGCTTGACGAGTTCCAGAACTGGCAATCAAACTAAACGCCAGATTCGCCAAATACAAGCCGATCGCAAATACCACCAAACCGGCGAGCACCCGACCTGCAACCAGGACAATACCGCTAACAATCGCCGTCAGCGCGGGAATTTGCAGCACGTCGGTAGCTGCCACCACAGCAAACAGGATGATGCCCACCTGCACCACAATACCGACAAACTCAGAAGGTGTGCGGGCCGGAAGTTCCGGTTCCTGAAGAATCGTTGCCTCCGGATCGATCGAACTTGGCGGTAGCCTCAGCGACTGTTTCGGTGCCTGCACTCCCAACCAAGAAAAGACATTGTTAAAGCCAATTCCGGTCAGGATATTAGTAACCAAATCGCCTACCCAGCGCCCCAAAATGTAAGCAAGCGCCAGAATCAGGGCTGCCGTGAAGATTTTGGGTACCGCGCCCAAAATGTCGTTGAGCATCGCGATTGCCGGCTGCGAAATCGCTTGAATGTCCAAAGCGTTGAGAGCTGCGATCGCGGTTGGAATCAAAATCAAAACATAGACGATCGTCCCGGCAATCCACGACAGCGATTGTCCGCCAGAAGTCCGCGAAATTCCAAACCGAGCGCCCAAACCGTCCGCCCCAGCAGCAGCCAACAGATTCGTGACAATCCGCCGCACCACCATAGCCAGTAGCCAGCCCACAAACCCAATCAGCACAGCTTCCAGAATTTTCGGAATTGCCGCCAGAATTTGGTTGAGTAAATTATTAACCGGCAGCAGAGCCTGCTGCATTTCCAGTGAGTCGAGAATCAGCGGCAAAAACAGCAGAAAAATGAACCAGTACAGCGCATTCGCCACAGTATCGCTCAGCAGCAAAGGGCGCTCAGTGGGCGCTGCGCCCACCTCCTGATTCAAGCGCTCGTCTACGCTAAAAGTCCGCATCACGCGCGATACGGCCATTTTGGCGACTGTCGCCAACACCCAAGCAATCCCCAACCAAATTAGCGCGCCGGCTAACTTCGGCAAGAAACCGGTAATTTGATTGAGAAAAGTATTGAGCGGTTGCGAGACAGCCGTTAGATTCAGGCGATCGAAAAAGGCAATTAGGAAAAAGATAAAAATGATCCAGAACACCGCTGTGGAAATCCATTTTTCCACTTGCGGGGTTTCAGCTCCTTCCGGGCGGCCGGTAATCCAAGCCGCCAGCCGATTGTCGATCGTCGTCTTCTTGAGCAATCCCCCGACTATAGATGAGACGACGGCTGATACTATCAAGCCAACTAGCAGGATACCGACGGCCCAGAGGAGATTTTCAATGTTTGAGCCCTGAAAGAGATTGTTAATTCCGCGTTCGGCTTGTGCCAGCGGATTTGCGGGCTGGGCCTGTGCCAAAAGGCGATCGGACAAAGCCGCTATGGGGCCCGATATCGGTTGAGTTATTTCTTGCCAAGTTTCATTCATTTTTTTCTCAGGTTAACGTCACATTTGACAAGGAGAAGACGAAACTTTAATAATAGTTCCAAAAAATCTAGACATCGCCTAAATTTAATGTTTGTACACTTTTAATGTACTGGGTTAACTACAAAACCCTCTATCGAATTTGGGATCAACCCATCTCCGACTGCTTTTGTGCCAATATTCAAAGAACCGTTTACATCGGCCTTTATGAAGTGTCCAGTTTGGGTTCTGAACAATCCTCTTTTTACCCTACTGCCAATGTAGTCGGAATGTTGTTGAATTGGTTCCAAATCCCAAGCTGAACATTTGGATGTGTAACTCTCCTCAACTAACACAACTTTAATTCCCGCAAGTTGTCCTTTGTACTGCAACATTTGCACGAATCGGCGATGGGGAATACAGGCAAAATTTTGATTATTAACCTTACCAGTATTAATCCCATCTTGAAAATCATGGTTCCAGCCTATCGCTAGCAAGCCCCTTTGATGATTAACGAGTTCTTTAATAATTGCGGAACTCGTCGTGTGGAGGTAGTAATCCACTTTACAGTTAGGCTTGTGCCACAATGGGGCAAGTTTTTTACTGTTTTTTTGCGCTGCGGGCAGCAATGATTTCAATGCCGATGAAACTTGATTGCAGTATTGGTTGGTTGACTTAACAGCCCGTCCATCGAAGATTGTCGGTACTAACCCAGGAACATTGTAAGTTAATGTTGCCAGATTGTTTAATCCTAAATCTATGGCTGCTGCTCTCTGATTAACTTGTAAAGGCTGTTCTAACTTTTCATAGACCACCTCGACAACATAACAACCTACTTTGGGAACAATCCGGATTTCCAGAATCGAGCTGACTTTTGAGGGCAACCAAATATTAGTCCCAGAGGGACGAGCATATCCTTTTTTTAAGGCTCTTTTGCTGACAGCTTGACAATTAAATACAACTACATAGCGCCCGTCCTCTCTTTTTCGCTCTCTTGAACCTTTGTAATGAGGGATTTTCGGGGCGGCTTTAAATTTAGTTGGGTATTCCTGATAGTTTCGCACCGCCAGATAATAGCTAGTCCATGCTTTGAGGACTAAGCCGATCGTGCTTTGTGCTACCTTTGCGGGCAGTGCTTTGTAATCAGGACTTATTTTGAGCGCGAGATAAACAGCCAGAGCATTTGTTTGTTGGCTGGCGAAAAAGTTTTGACGGTAGATGTAGTTAGCGCTATTGTAAAGATTTTTGCACAGCCAAGACAGTCGATCGCCTTCTCGATAAAACCTATGATTTGGTTTAATGATGTGCCTTTCGACTAACTCCATAATCAGTATATATACTTTATTTGAAGATGATACACTGTATTTATGAGTGTGTCAATCTTTTAATTTCTGGAAAAATTGACGTTACAAGTAAATAAAGGACTATCAAGTAAGCAAAGTTTTGTAATACCCTCGTTGTTGCAGGTTCTCATGTCAATTCGTCAAGTTTTCGAGCAATCCATTGAAATTCAGGCTGCTGCTACTCTGGTGGAGCGCTGTATAGTCGATCGTACTTTAATGCACAAGTGGCTCAATCCCTTGCTACGCTGCGATCCCCAGGGCGAATGGGATACTGCCGTAGGAAGTCGCAGCTTGTTTATCATAAAAATTCCTGTTTTGCAACCCTCTTTAGAGAGTGTTGTGTTGGAGCGACAACCAGGTTTAATTGTTTGGGGGTTTGACGGATTTTTCAAAGGATGCGATCGTTGGGAATGCCAGCCGCAAATCCAAGGAACTCTCTTGATTAACCGCTTTGAATTTCAAATTCCCAATCGTTTAATTAGATTTGGTTTCAATCGCTTTGCCGCCCCTTGGACGGAAAAAGATATGAAAGACCAACTCCGCCGACTCAAGCGGGTAGCCGAGCAACTATCTCAAAGAATGGGTAAGGGGTAATGGATAATGGGTAATGGGAAACGGGAGCATCTCAATGAAAGCAGCAAAGCTCGAAATTGGAATTAGGAGTCAGGAGTCAGGAGCCAGGAGAAAAGAGTCAGAAGGAAGAAGAAAGAAGTGTTTTTGCAAATATGAGATGCTCCCTGGGAAACTATTACCCTCGCGTAGCCGAATAATTGGTAATTGGTCATGAGTAATTGGTAATAGCTGAAAGCTAGAGCTAATAGGAAAAAAAGCACCAATTCCCAATTCCCAATTCCCAATTCCCAATTCCCAATTCCCAATTCCCAATTCCCTCCAACTTCAGTTATTTATTTCGCACTTCCTGATGGACTGGGCTGACAAATCATTTGTCGGGCCGAATTCACCGCTTGGCCGGCGGTATTTTGCAAAGCAGGGGAATTCTGATACATAGCTTGCAAATTTTGCAAGTCTTTAATCACTCGTTGGTAAATAGCCATAGCTTGATTCCCGTCAACTTCTAAGGCCGCAGGGCCGTAATTTTGCATCACTTCAATCAGCGATATTTTGCCATCTTTGGAAGCTGCGACTAAAGCATCGCGCAGTGCGGGCGCGCTTTGAAGACGAGTGGCCGGCGTATAAGCAACCTCCCCCAATTGTTTGAAAACAATTTCCCCAAAATAAGTATTTGCCAGCCCCGCTACTAATTGGGAATCTAAAGGGACTTCTTGCGTTAATATTTGGCGCACCGACTCGGGAGTTTGTTTCGCAAGACTCAGAACGCTTTGCAGTTGAGATGATGGTTTGCCGGTTTGTGCAAAGCTTTGTAAGTCGCTCATCGGTAATGTTACGTCAACAGCACCGTATTTTACGGTGACATTATCTAATGCCAAGGCTTTGCCGCTGCTTAGGAATACTGCACTTGTTCCCAACAAAAGCGCCAAACCAAATGATAAAGACTTTGACATTCTTTTGGTTAAATTGGCTGACAGCGGTTGCATTCCGTTGAGATAACCTTGTTGAAACTGAAAGTTCATGAGTTTGTGCCTCTTTACGTCAAAATACTTTTTCGATCGCTCGTCATTGCGGGTATCAGTGCAGGTATCAGTGCGGGTATCAGTCGGGAAAGTGGACTCGGAAGTTCGGTAAATGACCTATGATTTTACAGTCATGTCAAGCAAATTTAACCTATCAAAAGATAGGTATTAATTGAGAATTAATATGTTATAATTAGCTGTTTGACAATTTTAGATACCTTTGCAAAAATTATAAAAGCGAAATTTGGTCGTCGGTCAGCAGTTTATTGAGTCTCACTTTTATGTCTTATAGTGTGCTGTGCGACATAT
The DNA here is from genome assembly GCF_036705125.1 of Microcoleus sp. B7-D4. NCBI lineage: Bacteria > Bacillati > Cyanobacteriota > Cyanophyceae > Oscillatoriales > Microcoleaceae > Microcoleus > Microcoleus sp. B7-D4. The sequence continues at coordinate 8,727 of NZ_JAUBTT010000067.1, read as the reverse complement.
ACCAAATTTAACTACCAGCCGGGAAGTCCCGGGCGTATATTTAGAGGGGATTAATCTGAGCGCGGAGCCCCGTAGCCCGAATAAATTACGCCCGCGTGATGAAAGGCTCGTCGGGTGTAGGGACCCAAAGCGACAATTATTCTTTTATACCCCTTCATGATCGGGAAATACTCTGATACTATATTAGCAAGTGGGGGTGGAACTACCTCACTATAAAAAGCATGAGAAAAAAAAGGAAAAAGAAGCCTGCAGTCTAACTGTACTCAGTTGACCGTCAGGTTTGTTCACGTTCACAGATCCCGATCGAGCCGATCGACCAATTGGCGAATTCTAGCAGCATCAGGAGCATTCGGAGCATTTCTCAGGTATAGTTCCAAATCGTGGCGCGCTTCGACCAAGCGTCCCAGTTGATAATAGAGAATTCCGCGATCGCGCCGTTCCCCCAGCGCCTCGGGAAACAGCAGCAAAATCCTTTCGATCGCCCAGAGTACCCTCACAGCATCTCCCTGTTGCAAGTAAATCGCCTTCAGATTTCCCAGCATTCGCCCCAACAAATGTCGGCGACTTACCGGGGCGAGAAAAGCCGGCTGCAACTCCATAGGTTGACCATAAATTTGAGAAAGTCTGGCTTGACAATCTTCAGGAAACAAGATTTCGCCGCCGTTAAACGCATCAACAAAAATACCAGCATCTTCAAAATCCGGTCTAATTAAAAAATGTCCTGGCATCCCAATTCCCACCATCGGAAAATCAATGCGCTTAGCAACCTCCAAATAAACCAAAGATAAAGAGATGGGAATGCCAGTACGCCGATCGATCACTTCATTCAAAAAGCTATTGCGGGGGTCGTAATAATCCGCATCATTGCCCCCAAACTGCAACTCCCCGTATAAATAGCTATTAATAGTTTGAATAATCCGCAGCGGATAATTCTGTGCCGGCAGGCGTGAGCGCACCTCATCTGCGATCGTGTCGAGAGCGTTGAGATACTCGTGTGGATCTAAATTTGGGTATTCTTCCAAAGCCATGTAAAGAGCAGCTTTCGCCAGGTCAATCGAGCCATCAGGCTGATTTATTTCTCGATAAAAGAGTTGTCGGGCGATCGGAAAATCCATATTTATTGATTTATTTTTAATTTACTTATTGGACTAATATCATGAACAGGCAAGATGCCTGTTCCACAACAAAGATTATTCGGGTAAATCGGCATTTTTTTGTAGTATAATTAACCTTTTTCATGGTAAAGCAGGAACTTTTTCTTGTGGAACAGGCATCTTGCCTGTTGCAGCTTTTTGTAGTACAATGAAACTTTTTATGCTGGTAATAGAGGCATTTTTTCTTGTGGAACAGGCATCTTGCCTGTTGCCCAAAAGATATTAAAAACACTGCATTATTTAAATTTTAATATATTCTAAGTTGTTTTATCTAAATCAGCCCCTATTTTTAATAAAGCTTCACGATGTTTTTTTCGATCGAGCCAGATTGACGTGAACGCCCTCGGATGTCAAATGAACTTTCAAATCCCGTGACTTTTACCAATCACCCAACTGCGGCGAAAAATCCGAGCCAGAGTCGATTCTTCCAAAGCAAAATAGATAGGGCGGCCGTGAGGACAAGTGCGCGGATTGCGAGTTTGCTGCCATTCATCCAACAAATTTTGCATTTGGGAAAGACTCAAAGGAGTACCGTTTCGCATAGCGCTACGGCAAGCAGTCGCAACTTGAGCCGCTTGTAAATCTGCGACTTTACTGAGCTCAAACAGCGCATCCGCACAGTCATCTCGCTCGGCTAACAATTCAGGAACTTCGCGGGCAGCCCATAGCTGTTCGCCAAAACTTTCTACTTCCAAACCCAAGCGGGATAAATTCTCAATTTGCAGCGCCGATAATTGACTGAGAATTACTGGTTTTTCCAGATATTTTAGCTGCCAAGCCGCGCATAATTGCTCGTATAAAACGCGCTCGTGAGCGATGTGTTGTTCCACCAACCACATGCCGCTGGAATGTTCTGCAACAATGTAAGTATTGTGAACTTGAGCGATCGCCCTCAATTCCATCAATCCTATTTTATTAGCTTTTTCCTGTTCGTCGCCTTCCTCATTTTGTATAGCCGAAATCCCGACACTGTAAGCACTTTTTTGTTCCGATGCCTTCAGCAATTTTCCCACTCGATCGGGAATTGGGGCAGACGGCAAAACTTCATCGTTCAGGTGCAAAGCACGAGCAATTGCCGCGCTAACTTGTTCTTGCCAAAAACTCGGATCGTGCAGATAAATTTCAACCTTAGCCGGGTGGCGGTTCCAGTCGATTTCCGAAGGGGAGATTTGCAGGTGAACAAAACACACGGGATAGCGATCGCGCGGACAAGTGCGGGCAAAGGCGCTGAGAATAGTTTGCTCTAATTCGGGCGATCGCACAACTCGCCGATTTACCCCAACCTTCACCCAATCCGGCCGCCTGCGGTGACAGCGATCGGGCAAACCAATTACTAATTCTAAAAACTGGGAATTGGGAATTGGGCATGGGGCATTGGGCATTGGGCATTGGGCATCGGGAATTGGGCATGGGTAACTCGGCTGTGTTTTTGACAAAAACAATTGCGTGTGTGCGAAATAATCTGGCGATTTATTCCTTTCAGGAAATGAAGGCAAATTTACTTTTAAATACTGCAAATCATTCAAGCGAATTCCCCGCACGAATTGAGGTAAAAGTTGTTCCGCTGTGCTACCAGGAGTTACGTGCAAACAAGGCGTATTTCCTTGACGCAACTGCCAATTAACGTGCGGGTGACAAATAGCAATTTGCTGAAGGGTTAATTGGATCGATCGCATTTGCTGTGCCGGCGACAAAAAACTGCGGCGCACAGGCCAATTGCCAAACAAATTATCAACAGTCACCACCGTACCAGGAGCGATCGCCGCTGTTTCCAGCTCTACAGCAACGCCTGCGTTATTGTAAACCACCCGCCAGCCCGATCGAGCATTTTCAACTCCCCCCTTGTTAAAGGAAGATTTAGCGGGGGTTTGCGCCGAATCTCGATTTTCCGAAAAATCCCCTAATCCCAAATCATTCGATCGGCTCAAAACCTCCAAACAGCCCAACTGAGCTAAACTGTGCAAAGCTTCCCCACGAAATCCCAAAGTATCAATTTTGTAAAGGTCAGCTTCAGTGGTAATTTTGCTCGTACTGTGAGGGGAAGCCGCCTGCCGCAAATTTTCCAGATCCATTCCTGTACCATTATCTGCAACTTGCACCCGCCACTGTTCGGGCCAGACAGAAACAACGATGCGAGTTGCGCCAGCATCCAGAGAATTTTCAACTAATTCTCGTACCGCTGCGGCGATCGAGTCAATCACTTCGCCGGCGGCAATTAAATTGATAACTTCTGTGGGTAAGGTTTGAATAGTAACTGGCATCAGATTTTTAGCATTTCGTTAATTCAATTCTACTTTATTCTGCAAGTCGCTACACAGTATTAGGACTTACGCTCTTCCAGCCGGTTTCTTAGAAAAATATTGTTTGATTACAAAATATCTACTCATCAACCAAGTCTCTGAGGCTTAGTGAAAAAGTCCTCAGTATATATCTTCTAACCTACTTAATTTTGATCTGCTAAAGCCTCGGTTTTCGGCAAGCGGATGTAAAAAGTTGTCCCTTTTCCGTCCTCCGACTCATAAGTAATTTGCCCTTTGTGAGCCTCAACCATCGACTTAACAATTGCCGTTCCCAACCCAGTACCAGTCCGTTTACCATAGGTCACAAACGGTTCAAATAACTTTTCCTTAATTGCAGGTGGAATGCCGGGGCCGTTATCGTAAATGCTAATTTCTGCCCAATCCTCACTTTGCCACGCAGCAATCTCCACCCGCCCCCCTCGTCCGCCAAAAGCCTCAACAGCATTCCCAACTAAATTTTGTAAAACGCGCAAAATCTTATTTTCATCCGCTTCCACTATCACTTCTGTCACCCGTACTACCAAATCTACTTTTGCTGCTTCAAAATAAACTCGGTTCAACTTTTGAAACTGCTGCAACGTCTGAATTAGATTAACTGGTTTTTTATTTAATACAGAATTGCCGCGCGAAAATTCTAACACTTCTTCAGCCATCCCCAACATTCGCTGAACCTGCAATTGAATAAGTTCGCACCACTCCTGAGTTTCCTCATCCGGGTGCATTTCTTTGAGCACTTCACTGGAGAGTTTAATTCCGGTAAAAGGACTTTTGAAATCGTGAATAATTGTACTCACCATTTCTCCTACCAATACCATTTTTTGTTTGTGTACCAACTGGCTAACATATTGATCCGTGGTATCCCGTAAATTTTTAGTAATGAAACTAAACATTTGCAGTACCGAACTGCCTTTAGCAAACTGGAGAGTTGTTATTAGTTCTTCACGGTCTATTTTGGCCAAAGTCGAGCCGGTAACTGCCACAGCTCTAGCACTGCGAGGCTCTCCGTCTAAAACTCCGAGTTCGCCAAAATAATCGTCTGGGTTAGCGACAGCAACAGTTTGATATTTATGATTTTCGATCCGCTTGCTAAACTCGACTTTACCTTCTAAAACTAGATATAAAAAATCCGCTGTTTCTCCTTCTTCAAAAACCAGCGTTTCCTCAGCAAAACTCTCCAAAACAGCTATTTGGCAAAGGTGAGCAGCTTGCTCTGGTTCAAAATAAGACATAAATCGATGAGAGGCCAGATCCATGTGAAAATACCTGAGACTTAATTTAAACAGTTTCTTTCTTCTATTTTCGCTGATCACCATCGGTGCGTTAATAAAATACAATACTGCTTTAATCTGGCTCTCTTTTCTAGCCTCCGAGGCTTTGACGCAAGGATTAGCGTCGGGATGCAGAGCCAGACTAGCATAGCAGCACCAGCAATCTCACCAAAATTCTCAGTTAATTGACTAAAATACATAAGTATTGTAGTATTTTTGAGATTTAAATTGGATGTGCGGGGGTTCTCCGGCCTCCTCAGAAGATTTTAACTGTAGAGAGATCGTGTAATTTAAATGCCGATCGACCGAGTTTACAAAAATTAACGATCGCCCGCTAAAACGATCGCAGCATTCTGCCCGCCAAAGCCAAAACTTAAACAAACCGCATTTCTGACAATAGCCGATCGCGCACAGCGAACAAAATCTAATTCAAACCCCGGTTTTTTCATTCCCACGCAAGGCGGCAACATCTGATATTTAATACTCATCAAACAAAAAGCCACGCCCAAAGCTCCCGAAGCTCCCAAAGTATGACCCGTCGCCCCCTTAGTCGAACTAACAGCAACTCCTGGGTGAAATAACTTCTCAATTAACAGTGCTTCGTGTCGGTCGTTTAACTCAGTTGCAGTACCGTGAGCATGAATAAAATCTATATCAATCGCCGATAAATTGCTGCGTTTCAAACATTGATTTACCGCCGCGATCGCACTTTTCCCCCCCAGCTCCGGGGCATTAGCATGGCAAGCATCATTTGTCAAGCCAAAACCGGAAACTCGACCGTAAATTTTAGCGCCACGACGCCTTGCCAACTCGGCAGATTCTAATACAAATAAAGCCCCGCCTTCACCGAGCACAAAGCCTTCCCGATTTTCATCAAAGGGATAGCACCCATTGTTTGCCAAAGCACCCATCCGGCTAAATCCAGCCAGAGTAAGCGGTGTGATAGGCGCTTCCACAGCACCTGCGATCGCCCGCTGACACTCACCAGTGCGGATTAAATCAACAGCACGGGCGATCGACTGTAGGCCGGTCGCACAAGCAGCCATCGGCGCCAGCACCGGCCCCATTGAGCCAATTGCCCTCGCCGCCGCCATCGCCCCCATGTGAGGCAAAAAATTCACAAATTGAGAATTGGGAATCGGGCATAGGGCATGGGGCATGGGGCATAGGACATGGGGCATAGGGAATTGAGAATCGGTAATTGAGAATTCTCTTTCCTCTTCCTTCTCCCCTCTTCCTTCTTCCAACTTCGGTCTTCCAACTTCGGTCTTCCATCCATCCGTTACATCTTGTACAGTGCTCGTTGCTGAACTTCCTTCTTCCTTCTTCCCTCTTCCTTCCCTCGCCAACAGTTCCAAATTTGCCTGGAAACCTCGGCTAGAACCGATCGCAATCCCGCAATCTGGCAAAGGCAAAGTCAAATTAGCATCTTGCAAAGCATCTGCTAAAACCTGCCGAATTAAAGTTATTAAATCCGCAGGTTTTGTGCGAATTAAAGCCAAAGGTTGCGGCTCAATTTTTAGAAAAGGTTGATGTTCCCGAATTCCCGACTCTGCAGACAGCAGTCTTATCCAGCTAGTTTCCAGACTGCCTAAACTCGAAACTAGACCAATTCCAGTAACAACAACATCCATTCACTAATGACTAATGACTGATGACTAATGATATCTATTCCGGTTACACCGGAATGGTATAGAGGACACGGCAGTGCCGTTTCTTGCGCGCCAGATTAATTGTAGGGACACGGCAGTGCCGTGTCCTGACTGTGGGTAAGATTAATTCCGATGCTACCGGATTTGATATGACTAATGACTAATGACTAATCACTAATGACTAATCACTAATGACTAATCACTAATGACTAATCACTAATGACTACCTTCAGCTAACCGGCTTAAAATTTTCCAAACCCTGAGTAACAGTAGCCTTCTCAATGCGATCGCCCGCTTCAATCTTATCAATCACATCCATCCCTTGCTTCACGTACCCAAAAACCGCATAGCTACCGTCCAAAAACGGTACATCGGTCAAAGTAATGTAAAACTGAGAAGAAGCCGAATCAGGACTTTGCGATCGAGCCATAGCAACAGCCCCACGACTGTGCATCAACACGGGTTTTTCCTTAACCCCAGCTTCTTGTAGCGTCGCGCTGTAAGTCGGATTGGCAGCACCTTTAGCTTTAATTTCCAGAGGAATCCTGCGTTCTACAGTAGTTTTCGGGTCAATAAAACCACCAGTTCCCAGCCGCGCCGTAGGGAATTTAGGGTCTTTACCCTGGGGGTCGCCGCCCTGAACTACAAAAGGCTGAGGTTCCCGCACGACTCGGTGAAATACCAGCCCGTCGTAGACTCCTTTCTGAACCAAATCGACAAAATTGCCCGCAGTAATTGGCGCATTTGTGCCGTCGAGCTCGATCGTAATTGGAGCACCTTTAACCGTCATCACCACCGTTGCTTTTCCTTGCAATCGTGGCAAATTGCTAAATTGCGAACTCGCCGCTACAGCAGCAGGAGAAGGAGACGGAGACAAAGAAATATTTTCACCCGACACCGGATTCGGTGTCGGAGTCGAGTTTGCCACAGGGGAACTACTGCATCCTCCGACAAACAACGCGCCAATTATTAAAAGTGAGAACAACCACCGCTGAATTTTGATTTGCATTTGCATTTGTATTTTCACTTTGAGTCAATTACGGACTTTGCAACTAAAGATTTTAATTCAATAGTCCGAACTGTTTTTAGTTCGTAGTCTAAAACCAGCGATTTTCCTTGGATAGCGAACTTGCTTTGGAGCCTTGAAACCCTTATTCTACGGTTGGCAATCAAAAACTTTCGCAAGTATGGTTAATTGATAGATTCCAAAATTGGTAACGGGCTTACTCGCCGATCAATCTTTTTCACTTACCAGGTAGGTAAGGTGCGCGGCCCGGCGCACCCTACGAGACATTACCAATCTCAGATATCAAATCGCCAATCGAAAATCCCTAAAGTCCTTCTAGGGGAACTTGCAAAAATCGAGCCAATTCGGCCGCTTGATTTTCCACTTCAGACAAAGCAATCGGCTGTCCGACTCTAGTCAGGGGAAACTGACGGCGGTCTTTGAGCTTAAGATAAATACTGCGGCGGGGATTGAGACCTTCTTTAATGTCCACCCGCACAGATTGCACGTCCGATGTCTTGCAAGTAAAATCAACTTTGCGGTTTTTGCCGGGAAATCCCCAGCGAAAGATCCGAATGTTACCAGTTTGTCGATCGAACTCGTTGTAACCGCCACCGACATCCCAGAGAATAGTCAGCCACAGGTAAAGCGCCAACAGCACGCCACAGACACCGTAGAAACCCATCGCAATGCCTTGGGGGATGAAAACAAGCTGAGTCGGGTCAGCAAAAGGCAGCAGGTTAACGTGCAAGTAGCTGGAAATGCCCGACAGCAGGAAACCAGTCCCTCCAATGCTGACCACCGTCGCCCACCAGTAATTGCTGAAGCGGCGGGAGCCCAAAACCGGGTAGCGCAGGACAGGATCGATCGAGGTCATTGTTTTTGCAGTCATAAAATTAAACAGCCTTAAAGCCAAATCTTAATTCAATTAGTCCACCGAGCGTGACGCTTCGCTGAGGCGATCGCGATCGACTGATCGGGATTGTGTATCAACTCCTCAACCACCGCCACCTCGCCGCTTGGCGACGAAGGGTCAGTTGGATTGTTGCTGAGCATCGTCAACCAAGATGGCCTTCCTCTCAACCACGCTTTCATCGACTACGCCTCTAGTGGGGGAACTCTACTGTTCTAGTTGAAAAATTATGAACTTCTAATATATAGTTATGTTAACTTTAATTAGAAACCTTGGTCTTTTAACAAGCAAAAGGATTTTACCCCAATGACAATCGCAGTCGGACGCGCCCAGAACGAAAGAGGCATCTTTGATGTCCTCGACGACTGGCTCAAACGCGATCGCTTCGTCTTCGTAGGCTGGTCTGGCATCCTGCTATTCCCCTGCGCCTACCT
>NZ_JAUBTT010000066.1:0-50752 GCF_036705125.1 Microcoleus sp. B7-D4 | reverse complement strand
CGAGTCGTTGAATAGCGATTCTTGGTGGTACATATTTGGACATATCTGGGTTTGGTTAGGTGAATTATTCCAGCCTACACCAATTGTCTAATTTATAACGGAAATGTCTAAGAAAAGCCCGTCCTAGGGATTACTCTTTTTCGCGAACTTGGCGAATCTCTTGGCGCGAGGCGAGGGTTCGCTGCATTCTCGACGACAGACTGAACAGCCACGCTAGTGTTGCCCCTAATCCGGTCGCTACAATTAGTTATACGCACAGCGGAGCTTTAACTTGGACGCCTTCGATAACTTGAATCGCGACTGGCTGTGTATTTTCGATGCTGAATAATACTAGAGCCAAGCAAATCAGAAAGATGAAGAAGAAATTTAGCGATCGCATTTTCTCTGTTCCTAATTCTCAATTCAGCTTAAGCAAATCATTTACTATTTGTCAACTGTTTTTTGACAGATATTCTCAGTTTTTTTGATAAAATCAAATCGGGTCAATTAACCATAATATCCGGGGAGGGGCGGGTTTATTGCAGCTCTGAGAGTTCATTTAAGAGATTGATTAAGCCGCCCCTCTAGGACATATCCTGGGAGCATCTCACCTTTGCAGCCCTCCGCTAGAAATTGGAGTTTTGAGGCAGGAGGCAGGAGGCAGGAGGAAGAAGGAAAGAGGAAGAAGGAAAGAGGAAGAAGGAAAGAGGAAGAAGGAAGGAGCCAGAAGAAGGAAGGAGCCAGAAGAAGTATTTTTACAAATATGAGATGCTCCCCATATCCTCTTTAGGTTTGACCGATGTTTTGGGGTTTCTTGCCGATTCCAAGTGCTGGCAATATTTGATATTTCAAAGCAATGCCCGCCGCCACAAATAAGGCAATAATCAGCGCCCCAATTCCTACGGGACTGGGAATCCAGAATATCGCCTCCAAATAGTTAACTTCTCCGGGTTTGAGCTTCCAAACTAACTGTTTTCCTTGCTGAGAGCTTTCGGGAACCAGGGCACCGGCGACAGTTTCAATACTTTCGGCGCCCCAAGGCGTGTTCAAGCTAAAGTCTAGCTCCAAAAGTCCCCCCGGACTCAGCAGCAGACTGCCATTAGAAGAAAGCAGTGAAAGAGAGCGCAAATCCAATTCCAAACTCAACCGATTTCGCAGCACCAATAATAAATTATTCTGCTTGACACTAAGGTGAGATTCAAACTTCGGCAAATCTGTTTCTAGCGGACTTGAAACCCGATATTGTGTGGTTGGTGCGACGGGATTGTAAAATTGGTTGAACTTGTCTTGCAACTCTGATCCATTATTGAAAGGAATCCTCACTAAAACTTCTGTGGGCGAAAGCCGTTTAGTTTTTCCGTCCAGCAACCTCACCCGGCGTTCTACGCTTTTCAACCATTCTGCAACAGTTTCGCTACTGAAGCTCGTCAACCTTTCCCCCAGTTTAATGTGCTGCACGATTTCGCCACGAGTTTGACTCTCAAAGTTAACCCCGACATCGTACTGAACGCATCCAGTCACTAGAGTTAAAAGGCAAAAAACCAAAGGTAAAAGAAAGAAAAAGTGCTTTTTCTTCTTCCCAGTTCCATCCTTGACATTTGGCTCTTTCATTATAAATTTTTCCCTGTTTTTACCTATTTGCATGAATTAGCAAAGCGTTGAATTGCCGACACTGTTTCTATGTTTGTTTAACTGGTTTTAACTGGTTAACTGGTTCCTAGGCTCTGCCTGGGAACCCATGTCCAGAGGCTTTGCCTCGCAAGCTTTCATCCAAATTCGAGGCAGAGCCTCATGATATGTATTACCAGGCAGAGCCTGGTAACGAGTAAAACCGCACTGAACTTATTGCCTCGAAGCTACACCCAACTGTTGAAACAGCATACTCGGCAAATAGGCTGCACCGCCTACCCATTCGGCTTCGCTACTCAAATCTGCCAAATTTTTAAAGGCTTCAAAAATGCTGCCTGCCACCATTGTATTCTTGACGCGACCCACAATTTTGCCTTTTTCTACTTTATAGCCTAAGTCCAAATTGACCGAAAATTCGCCAGCTAACTGATTGGACTGACCGGCACCTAAAACCTGCTCTACTATGAGACCTTCGTCCATGCTAGCAATCAAGTCTTGAGTGGCGGTATTTCCTGGGGAAATGCAAAAGTTAGTCAAATCAGGGCCTGGGCGAGACAATCCGCCACGAAAACCGTTGCCGGTTGATTGTACACCGGCGCGAGCGGCCCACCTGCGATCCCAATAAAATCCGGTGACAGTACCTTTGTCTATCAAGACTTTGCGGGTGGTGGGTGTACCTTCGTCGTCAAAGGGACAAGCAGAAGGGCCTAAAGTGGGGTCTTCAAAAAAGGTAAAGCGTTCGTCAAATAAGGTTTCGCCGATTTTGTCGGCTAGGGGAGAGGCTTTTTGAACTACTGCTTGACCTGAAAGGATGGTATCAAAGAGGCCACCGAGGGTGCTAGCGGCTGCTCTGGGGGTAAATAATACTGGGTAGGAACCGCTGGTGATGGTGGCTGAATGTTCTGCGAGGCGGTATTTTTCGAGGAGTGATTCGAGGATGCTGTTGGTGTCTAGGGGACGATCGCGCGCTACGTCGTAACTGTATGCTTGCATAAAATCTTCTCCCTTTACCAAATTTCCGGCAATAGTGCCGCTGACTATTTGGCTGCTTCTTTCGGCATACAAATCTTGCGTGGTGGCAATTTTCACTCTACCGCTGCGGACGTGAAAGCCAACATCTACCATAATATCGGGATTGTAGGCGTGAACTTGCTCGATGAGGTTTTTGCCGTTTTCGACTAATTCTTGAGTTGTGGGCGGAGTGTAGGTGGTTTCCGGGCCTTTTAGGTGGAAGTTGGAGGCGAGTTCAAATTCTGCGGGGTCGCCGATTTCGGCTGTTTGAATCGCTGCATCTACTAAATCGTCTATCCGCGTTAAGTCTGTGGAACTGGCAAAACCGATTTTGCCGTTGTAAATCAGCCGGAGTGCGACGCCTTGCAGTGCTTTGGTTTGCAGGGATTTGAGGCGATTGTTTTCAAATTCGATCGGCGTGTCTTGGCTGGATAGATAATATACTTCAGCGGCATCAGCACGCTGGCGGGCTAATTGCAAAATCCGGTCTACGGTGGAATCGCTCACAATAATCGCCTTTTTGGTTTGGTCTTTTTTTTATTTTAGCGATTTAGGGTGTGGCCAGAAACCGGGTTTTTTCCCAGAATATCGATACACCACCGAAAAGCTGCGAAAAACCCGGTTTCTTTAGTCGAAGTGCATCCATCAATCCCCAGCCATCTGCTGAACCATAGCAATAATTTCTCTCACTGTCTGCGCGTCGGGCGATCGCAAATGCTGTAAAATCTCCAAAGATTGCTGTAAATAATTCAAAGCTTTCTCAAAATCTCCCTGCGATGCTAACAATTGTCCTAAGATTGCGAAACTAGCAGCTTTCCCTCGAACATTGCCAATCTTTTCCTCAAGTTCCAGAGATGCTTCATAAAGTGCGATCGCCTTTGCTACTTCCCCTTGATGGGCATAAATTCCTGCTAGTTCGTGCAAAGTAGCAGCCTTCCCTTGAAGATTGCCAATCTTTTCCTCAAGTTCCAGAGATTGTTCATAAAATGCGATCGCCTTTGCTACTTCGCCTTGATGGGCATAAATTCCTGCTAGTTGGTGCAAAGTAGCAGGTTTCCCTTGAAGATTGCCAATCTTTTCCTTAAGTTCGAGAGATTCTTCATAAAATGCGATCGCCTTGGCTACTTCCCCTTGAGCCGCATAAATTCCTGCTAGATTGTGCAAAGTAGCAGCTTTCCCTTGAACATTACCAATCTTTTCCTGAAGTTCGAGAGATTGTTCAGAAAATGCGATCGCCTGTTCTACTTCCCCAAGATTTGCATAGATTATTGCTAGACAGTGCAAAGTAGCAGCTTTCCCTTGAACATCGCCAATCTTTTCCTCAAGTTCCAGAGATGCTTCATAAAGTGCGATCGCCTTTGCTACTTCCCCTTGAGTCGCATAAATTATTGCTAGATTGTGCAAAGTAGCAGCTTTCCCTTGAACATCGCCAATCTTTCCCGTAAGTTCGAGAGATTCTTCATAAAATGCGATCGCCTTTGCTACTTCCCCAAGATTTGCATAAATTATTGCTAGATTGTGCAAAGTAGCAGCTTTCCCTCGAATATCGCCAATCTTTTCCTCAAGTTCCAGAGATTGTTCATAAAATGCGATGGCCTTTGCTACTTCCCCTTGATTGGCATAAATTCCTGCTAGACAGTCCAAAGTAGCAGCTTTCCCTTGAACATCGCCAATCTTTTCCTTAAGTTCGAGAGATTGTTCAGAAAATGCTATCGCCTTTGCTACTTCCCCTTGATTGGCATAAATTCCTGCTAGTTGGTGTAAAGTATTTGCTTTTAAAGATATGAACTCTTCATCATCTTTCGCCAAATCTAACGCTTGTTCCAGATAGTATTTTGCAGTTTTATATTCACTACGACTGCGATAGGCAACTCCCAACTCATTCAAAACCCTGATGCGAGTTTTCAAATCCCCTGGAGTTTCCTCGCGCCCATTCGAGGGAGTATATTCAATCAATAACCGTTTTAATAAATCGATCCGTTCCTGCTTTTCGGGCAACTCACAATTGCTAATCCTTTTGCTAGCATCCAGAGTTTGAGAAATAGCATCATCTCTAGTATTTACAGGAGTTTTGAACACAAAAGTTCCCGAATTCCAGGCCCAGAAATCCGGCGCATAATTAGCGACTCGCGTAATCGCATAATCCGGCAAACAAAAAATCATTGGATGCGGCACTTTAACCGGATAAGCATCTCGCACCCAATTAAAATCTACCAGCATCGGCGGATATTCCCCCGTCATCCCGATCGCATTTTCCAATCCCCGCACAATGAAAATCAACTTTTTGTCTGGTTGAACTTTGACTGTTGGCAAAACCTTCAGAATTTCATCCATCAAAAAGCGCATCTCAGGATCGGGAAAATCCCAAACCTCAAACTGCATCTCTTGACAATCGGGATGACTAATTAAAGCCTGAATAATCGCATCTCTATCCCTGGCAAAATTACAGTCGATAAATCCCAAATCAAAGGCATCGTCGGGAACAATATCGACAAACGTCAGCAATTGATCGAAAGACTCTTGATTGAGTTCAACAATCCTTTGCTGGTATATTTCAGGGATTTCCTTGAATTGATGCCAGGGCTTGTTGGAAAGCATAACTTTGTTTTACGAGTGGGTTGACATAATTCCACCGACTATTGCCGTTGTATTCCAAAACGGAAATATTGAATAATAAAGTTTGTCCGATTTCATCTTTATCAATATCTTTTTTGAGGCAAACTTGCGCTAATATGGTGTAATATTCTGCTGTAGGAGTAGACCTTTCAAAATCAAATTGCTGTTGCTTCAAAGCGTAAGTGACATCTTCTGCCAAAACTTTACTGTGTTTGCGAGTAATGGCTGTGCGAAAAGCCGATCTAGTCGTCTGCATCAATTGTCGCACATGACCGCCACTAGCTTTTGCCAAATCTAGCAACTGTTGTCGATCGTCAAATACGGCACTAACATCAACCCGTTTTTCGATCAAACTGGCAACTCCCTCTAATCTTTGCTGATTGTAATTTAAATCGCACTCACTGCGATTAAATTCATAAATATTCACCATTGGCACGATGTTGGGATTACCAAACAAATTGCTGACATTTTTATAGGAATAAATTACCGAAATCGGCACTGTATAAATAATTGTACAGTCTAGTTCTTGGAGTTGAGGAGCGTAATCAAAAAACAAATGATTGGCAACATTGGGAGGAATCCGGTCTAAGTTGTCAACAATCACCAAAAATCCTTTTTGATAGCGGTCGGGATATTTTCGTCTCAGCTTCTCAAAAGCATCTTTCAACAACAAATTAATATCTGTTTGCAAGCGGGACAAATTACGCTGAAGAGTTTCCCGAATCACCTGTTTTTGTTGACTAGAACCTTTGATTTGACCTAGCAATTTGGCTGTCAACTTATAAATAAAGGGAATTTCTGCTCCTACACTTGCTTCAGTTTCGACGCTAACGGAAGATTGAACAGTTTCTTCTGTTTCTTTAGTGACTTCTTTAAACCACGATTCAAAACGCTCTAAAAGTTTGGGGTCAAACTTCAATCGTAATTTAGTTAAATCATCAGCTACTTTGTTGATAAACAGCAAATATAAATCGGTATATTCTGCATCAAGAACATCTAGTTCCTGATCGAATTCTATGTAAATCACCCGATAGTCATTTTCCCACCGCGACTGAATGCGTTTTAACTCTGTACTTTTGCCGCATCCCCGATGCCCGGTAAACAAAATTGTGTTAAATTCTCCCGGTTCTTGAAGATCCAAATCCGTGCTAACATCCTCGATCGCCACTGTGTTGCGTACTGCGGACAAATCCACATAATATCGGGCAATATCATCGCCCGTTAGAGGCTTGACATCGCAAGCGCGGTAAGCTTCTTTGAGTGTTTTGGCGCGGTTGGGTGGGAGTGAAGTCATCGGATTGTATATTGTAGATTGTAGATGGAACCCACAGCTTATCTCGATCGCGGACGATCGGGATGTGGAGCTTTTTAACTCCTATGTTAACTCACATCTCGCACTATACTCAAGAACTAGCGATCGCTACCAACCGACCACAGAAACCGGGTTTTTTCGCGAATCCACTTCCAAAAATGATTAATAACTAAGAAATAAGCCGCCTAAAATTAGCCCGATCGCAATTAACGCCACCCAGATAAACCTATTATCTTTCGTATTAACCTGACTCAAATCTACAGGCTCTGGTACGACTGGCTTGGGTTTAGCGTACTTGATATCAGCGTTCGGATTGGATTGAAAACTGATTGATTGATTTTCATCTAAAGCTGCCAAATCAGGGATTTTCACCATCCATTCAGGAGGGATAGTGAGTTTGGGAGCTTCGAGAATGAACAGCAAGCGCTTTGCTTGCTGGCGGGTTTCTTGGCGGGGATGGCGGGTGAGCTTGCGGCAAAGCTCGATCGCCTTTTCTGTATTGCCAGAGGCTTCGTAGGCTGTCACTAGCCACATCTGCACCTCACCGCCCAACCGGGAATTTCGATCGACTAAACCGGTAGCTGTTTCTAAACTCTGCACAGCTTGAGCATACCGGCCACTCTCAAAAGCTACTTGCCCAGCTTGGTACTCAGTTTGAACAATTTCTAACTTTTCTGAAGTCACGAGCACCCACCCAATTCACAAATATTACTTCCCAAATTCCCCAAACGCTAGAATTCGCTGTTGTGTTGCGACCTATTCGATTCTGCATCCCGTTTAGAATCCAATAGCTCAAATCGGTCTACTTTAATGACAGGGGACGATCGGTTGGTTCCAGTGTTGCGATCTTGCCAGCGGTCGAACTTCAACGAACCCTTGACACCAATCAACCGACCCTTGCGAATATAGTCAGCAGCTATTTGTGCCTCCTTGCCCCAGAGTTCCAGATTGAACCAGTCTGGCTGATCGCTGCTCTTGGATGTGCGGTTGACTGCCAGCGTCAATCTGCACTTAACTGTACCCGACTCAAAATACTTTACGTCCGGGTCGCCGCCGACGCGGCCTACTAAATGCACAACATTAAGACTCATAAACTTTTTTTGGAATGTGGTCGATCGGTGATGTAGTTAAACAGTCCACACGGGCATTAGCCTCCAAACTGAACTTGGAACAGCGCTTGTGAGGCTTCATCCTGATTGTACACCCAGTTAGCAGAACATATTGATAGTGGATGATTGGCGAGTCTGCGCTCAACCTGAGCTCGACAATGTACATTTCTGACTAGACTCAGGATGAAAAACGTAATAGAATCCACCTCGGTTACACTTTTGTAACAACATTATTGCACACAATAGTATTTTAGTTTTTGGGGGGGGTACGAATCAGTGGGTCTTCTCAATCGATTTTCGTTATCTAGAGATATGGGTATCGACCTCGGTACTGCTAACACGCTCGTTTATGTATCGGGCAAAGGTATTGTTCTGCAGGAACCTTCTGTAGTGGCGATCGACCAAGATTTAAAAATACCGCTGGCTGTTGGAGAAGAAGCAAAAAAAATGCTCGGCCGCACGCCAGGGAACGTCATAGCACTGCGCCCGCTTCGCGACGGGGTAATTGCAGACTTCGATACGGCGGAACTGATGCTCAAGACTTTTATCCGCAGGGTTCACGAAGGCCGAAGCTTAGTTTCGCCGCGGATCATTATTGGCATCCCCAGCGGTGTCACCGGAGTCGAGAGGCGTGCTGTCATTGAGGCGGCGACTCAGGCCGGTGCTAGAGAAGTACGGTTAATTGATGAACCCATCGCTGCGGCGATCGGGGCTGGACTGCCTGTTGCTGAGGCGACTGGCAATATGATTATAGATATAGGCGGAGGTACGACGGAAGTTGCGGTTTTGAGTTTGCAAGGTACGGTGATCAGTGAGTCTGTGCGGGTAGCCGGCGACGAACTCAATGAGGCGATCGTCCAATACATGAAAAAAGTTCACAATTTGGTCATCGGCGAACGCACTGCTGAAGAAATTAAGATTCAGGTTGGTTCTGCATATCCAACTCCAGAGGATGACGATGTAATGATGGAAGTGCGGGGCTTGCACTTACTGTCGGGTTTGCCGCGAACTGTTACTATCAAAGGCCCAGAAATTCGCGAAAGTATGTCGGAACCGCTTTCAGTAATTGTGGAAGCTGTCAAGCGTACTTTGGAACGCACCCCGCCGGAATTAGCAGCAGATATTATTGACAGGGGAATTATGCTGGCTGGTGGTGGCGCGCTGATGAAAGGTTTAGATACTCTGATCAGTCACGAAACAGGAATTGTCACTCACGTGGCAGCCGATCCGCTCTGCTGCGTGGTTTTGGGAACTGGTAGGGTATTGGAAAACAAACAGTTGGAACGGGTTTTCAGCGGGCAGTCGTCGCGTAATATGTAGTTAACAAATTTGGGATTGTGGATTTAGAAATACGGCTGCAATCTCAAATCTAAAATCCTGACTTAACAATTTTAGATTAGTGAAATTATGCTAAAAAATACATTCCGAAAGTGGTGGGATCTGCGGCTGCCAATAGCTCTTTTAGGTTTAGCTGTAACTGCCGCTTGGGGAGTTCGGCAAACACAAGGTGGGGCAGTATTTGAAGTTTACAATTGGGTGACTCGTCCGTTTCACGCCAACGGCTCTGGGCAAGAGGAACTAATCTCCGCGCGCACTCAAGAATTGCAAGCGCAACTATTAGAATTAGAAACTCAAAATCAGAAGCTAAAAGAGCTTTTAGGTTACGTTTCGGCTAAGAAACCAGCAGGGATTGTGGCTCCTATTGTCGGCCGCAGTGCGGGCCACTGGTGGCAGCAAGTAACCTTGGGGCGCGGCAGTAACGATGGCATCAAAACAGATTTTACTGTGATGGGCCCCGGCGGTTTGGTAGGCAGAGTTGTCAGCGTTACTCCTAATACTAGCTTGGTGCTGTTAGTCAGCGACGCTACGAGTCAATTGGGTGTGGGAATTACCCGCAGTCGCCAGATGGGTTTTATGCGCGGGAAAGGCGGTAATCAGGCTGTGATGGAGTTTTTTGATAATGTTCCCAATGTCAAGCCTGGGGATGTGGTTTCA
Organism: Microcoleus sp. B7-D4; assembly: GCF_036705125.1. NCBI lineage: Bacteria > Bacillati > Cyanobacteriota > Cyanophyceae > Oscillatoriales > Microcoleaceae > Microcoleus > Microcoleus sp. B7-D4. The sequence continues at coordinate 41,101 of NZ_JAUBTT010000066.1, read as the reverse complement.
ACTTCTTCTTACAGTCAGTTGTTCCCTCCTGGTTTGCCTGTGGGAAAAGTGGTTTCGGTGGATATGAATAAAACTCCGGCTCCAGAAGCTGTGGTTGAGTTCTCTGCACCGATGAATGCTCTGGAGTGGGCGGTGGTTTACCCGCACTCTAAGCAAGCCGAACCAAACGATTCGCCTAGTCAATCTTCAGCAGCATCTGAGGGAGCACAGCAACAATGAAAGCTTTATCTCGGATGTCTTCGCGATCGCGCCAATTTCTCAACTTCGCAGTTACATTTCTATCTGTGATGCTGTGCATACTGATATTGCCTACTCGGCTGCCGGGAATGGAATTGCTGGGAATTGGGCCTAACTGGCTGTTAATTTGGTTGGTAGCTTGGAGTATTAAGCGGAAACGTACAGTTTGGGGAGCTGCTAGCATGGGCTTGGTTTTGGGGTTTCTTCAAGATGCGATGACGGCTCCTCATCCCAGCCACGCTGTGAGTCTAGTTGTTGTAGGAGTCCTAACAGTTGTTTTGCAGAAAACCTGGTCGATTCCGGTAGATATTGTTGAGAGAGATCCGATCCCGATCGCGTTAATTGTGTTTGGGATGGCGGTGGTAGCGGAAACGGTGATGGGGCTGCAATTTTTTTCTATGGGCGATCGGGCTTTACTGGAAATTTGGAGCTATCACCAGCGAGTGGCTTTGTGTTCTGCTATTCTTAGCAGTCTTTGGGCTCCGGTGATTTATTTTCCGCTCAATCGCTTGTGGGAAATGACCAGGAATTTAGAAAAATCTTAGTCATTAGTCATTAGTCATTAGTCATTAGTCATTAGACCTCTCCAACAAATAAACTATCATGCGATCGCTTGTGCTGTGATTTCTCCACTCTTGCCATCGGGATGGAAGCGATATATCAGTACACGGTCGGCTTCCAGAGTATTTAGAATCTCTTCTACGGAGGTGCTAAAGATGTCTTTTGAGTTGAGAGATTGACGAATGCGAGAAGTAAAGTTGGCGTTGCTGAATAGCGGTATGAATTATTGAGGAACCGGAACATCCCAGAATTTCAGATAATGTAGTAACAATCTAATTGAGTGTCTCAGTAGTTATTCTGATTTGGAATAGCACAGTGTCTGGCGATGCAGTCGAGCAAGGTAGTGTCTAAGCCCTGGGGGGGTGACAACCCGCCTGAAACCAAGAGTGGATAAAGGGTGGGCTGATTTGTGGTAAAAAAAGATAGGCAGCCTGTGTTGTTACACGCTAGCCTATCTCAAAAAATATGTTACCAACATTTTATCAGACCCACTTACAAAAACAACTGACCCAGACCCAATTTATTCTACTCACAATCTTGCTCTCTTTGATACAATCCGAGAAACAAGTGAGATTAGAACGGCTCGCACTCCTTATTTCCCTATCCAATTACAACTGAAAGTCGGCGTCGCAAATTGCAGAGATTTTTGGAAATACCTCAATTAACGATCGTACGCTCTTTGGTTTCCCTTAATCACTTATTGGTTAACAACTTATTGCTCTGTGGGACAAACCCTATCAGTTTCGATAGAGCGGACTCAATGGGGCTGTATCAATCTTTTGACGATCGCCCTCATCTGGCAGAAAAGAGCCATCTCCTTATACTGGTGTTTGTTACCCAAATAGTACCAGGAACTTCGTTATATTTTCAAGGAGTGAGGGTCAGAAAACTAGGCTAGTAGCAGGATTTGAGATTGCTTGTAAATGGAAACGAAAATATAGCAATCCCAAACCAAATGTGAGAAACTAGAGAGGTAATAAATCTTAGTCAGATGCTGTATGAAACCACCCTGCATATCATAGGGAGTTAGGATGGGTAACTTTCTGGCTTAGGCATTCATCGATATCTTGTGAAAAGTCAAGTTGATCCGAGAAAGGATTTATATCCGGTAACTCATCTTCCAGCAGACGCAGACGGGGATAAAAGTAGGCAATGAAGGTGACAAAGATGCTAAATATACCCATGATGACATACATCAAACCAATACCGCGACCATGCCCAACACCAATAATTTGCCCAATGCTAGCTGCTCCCAACCCATCAGCAGCCATCAACGGTTCAAAAACTTGGTCGGCTAGTGGCCCTGATATCAGATAAGAAAGCGGCAGAAAACCCTGAGTCATCGTGGTACGGAATGCAAAGACCCTTCCCTGTACCTCTGGAGCAACTTTCTTTTGGAAGATGACTTGGATTGCACCATTAACGATTGGGAGTATAAAAAATATAAAGAAATTAGAGATAGTAAACAGAATCGGACTAGGACGCAAGCCAGCTAACACATAGAATAAACCAAAAAAAAGCATCGAGATAAATATGATATTTATCTGGCGCTGTAGTCCTCCCCACAAACTCATAATAAAACTACCGACTAACATCCCAGAGCTAGCAATAGAAGAGATTGTCCCCAGACTTTGAACGGAAGTGAACGAAAGTACCAGAGGTGTAGTTAGAGCTTCATCGAAACCGATGAGGAAGTTACTGATAGCAATAAATATGACTAACCCAATCAGTCCAGGTCGCTCAATTAAATAATTCCATCCAAAAGACACTTCTTTCCAGAATGAAGAGAATAACCCTACTTCTTCATTAGCTTCTTTGGTCTGAACTTCAGGGAACTTAACCAGTAGCAAACAAACCAGGGCAAAGCACAAAGTTGTCAGATCAATGATAATAACTCCCGGAATTTGGACAGTTGCCAGCAGTGCAGTTGCCAGCACTGGCGAGAGAATTTCCGCAATAGCCAACCTAATCTGCGTCATCGAACTAGCACGACCAAGTTGTTCTTTAGACACCAGTAATGTAGTGGCTGAAGAATAGGCGAGGGACTGAAAGGCACTGAAGCCGGAGCTAATAGCACTAATTAGGCACAGACTCCAGGCTTCTAGGTTGCCATTCATAAATAACCAGGCAATGGTTAAGGTACACAGACCAGCGCAGAAGTCACTAATAATCATGATCCAGCGACGACTCCAGCGATCGACAAACACTCCAGCAATGGGGGAGATAATAATCGCAGGTAAGGTCGTTGATAGAATCAGGAGAGTGAACTGGGTGTTTGAGTTAGTATGCTGATAAATCCAAATACTCAGAGCAAAACTGGTCATGCGAGAGCCAACCAGAGATAGCACCTGACCAATCCAGATCAAGATAAAAACACTCATGCTTTGAATCATAGATACCGGAGGATAAAAGAAAGGTTTGCCCTCAAATTATGCAAATTCAGAAACCGGGCTGGTTGGATGTTGGACAAGCTTCTCTAGAATTTCCTGGTAATTGCTAAACAGAAACTCAATGGTTTCATTTGTAAATAGCTCTGTGCTGTACAAGACTTTAATTTCAATGGTTGGGTTATTTACAGAAGGTGAAGAAACATAAATTTCTAGAGCATTTTCCTGAGACCACAAGCGGTGATCGCGCTTAATTGATACAAAGTCTACATCTAACATCCAGTCATGCCAATTTTGTGCGGGTAGCATGGTCACGGCTGCTGAGAGGTTAAGTGGTTGTTTGCTAGTGATAGCATTAATGACTTTTCGATCAGAAATTTCTCTATTGTTGATTGCTTCTGTGAAAGTTTCTTTCACCTGCTCAAAAAGAGCAAGTCCCGTTTGCTCAGATGAGATATGCGATCGCAAAATTACGTCGTTGATAAAGCAACCGAGCATTTTTTCGGTTTCTACTGTGCTACGATTACCAACTGTTGCCATGACTAAAATGTCATTTTTACCAGTGTACTTGAACAAAAGTATCTTCAGAGCAGTCAGAATGATGACAAAGATGGTGACTCCTTGAGAACGGCTGAGGGTTTCGATTGATGCCACAAGACTGGCTGGCAGAACTACAGAATAAATAGATGCGCTTCTACTGTTACAAAGCTGTGGTTGATTGCTTGACACCACATCAGATGCTAGTGAAGGATTAGTCAGTTTTTGCAGCCAATAAACAAGTTGCTGTTCTATTACCTTTTCATTAAAGTATTTCCTGTGCCAGAGGGTAAAATCTGCGTACTGAACAGGTAATTCGGGTAGGGGTGAAGGTAAACCGTTGGCAAAAGCTTTATAGAGTATTCCTAACTCCTCCAACAAGAGTCCAAATGACCACCCATCAGTGATGATATGGTGCATATTTAGTGTCAACCAATGCTCCTGTTGAGCTAATCGCAGCAAGGTTGTTTTGATCAGAGGACCCGCAGCTAGATTAAAATGGTGCTGATATTCCAGAGCAGCAAGTTTTTCGGCTTCAGATGTTCGCTCTCTGTGAGGTAGGTTTTGTAAGTCTACGATCTTCAACGGTATGGTTAGGGACGGGGTAATGATTTGTACGGGTTGACCTTCTACCACAGTAAAGGTAGTACGTAATATTTCATGACGGCGAATAATCTCATTGAAGCTAGACTCCAACACGCTTGCAGAGAGGGAGCCAGTGAAACGTAAAACAAAAAAGCTGTTGTAGGCGAAACTTTCAGGAGCTAATTGTTGTAAATACAATATAGGCTCTTGTGCAAAAGATAGTGGTATATATGTATCTCGTACTTGAGGGAGAAGAGGTGGTAAGGTGTTCGATGTCATACCACTTGCACTCTGCTCCTGTACCTCAAGCTGATGAGCAGTTATCACTTGACTAAGTGCAGCTATAGTAGGTGCTTCAAATAGAGAGCGCAGAGGAAGTTCGATCGCAAAACTTTCTCGAATGCGAGATATTACAGATGTTATCAGGAGAGAGTGTCCCCCCAATTCAAAGAAGTTATCATGGATGCCTACCTGCTGACGATGTAACACTGTACACCAGATTTCGGCTAATTGTTCTTCAAGCCAATTACGAGGTGCGACAAAAGCGGCTTCTAGTTCTGAATTTGTTGTCTCTGGCTTTGGCAGAGTTTGCCGATCCACTTTACCATTAGGAGTCAGGGGTAAGGCTTTGAGCGTCACAAAAGCCGCTGGTATCATATATTCAGGCAGGTGTTCTTTCAGAAACTGACGCAATTTACTACTGGTCAATGTTTCTGTTTCACTCACAATATAAGCCATTAAATATTTATTTCCTGGATCGTCTTCCCGGACAATTACCACCGCTTGCTGAACTTGGGGATGTTGGCTCAGTGCCGTTTCAATTTCTCCTGGTTCAATGCGAAACCCGCGAATTTTAACTTGGTGATCAATGCGTCCCAGAAATTCAACATTTCCATCTGGTAAAAAGCGTGCCAAGTCTCCAGTTTTATAAAGTCGCTCATCTTCCACAAAAGGGTTAGCAATAAATCGCTCAGATGTTAAGTCTGGACGATTGAAATACCCTCTGGCTAAACCTGCACCACCAAGGTAAAGTTCTCCTGATACACCAATAGGTACAGGTTGCAAATAGCGATCGAGAATATAGCTTTGGGTATTGGCGATCGCTCGACCAATAGGAACTGTTTCTGCTTTTGGTTCTATGTGCTGGATATGATACCAGGTGGAAAAAGTTGTATTCTCGGTAGGACCGTAAACGTGTAACAACTTTTGGGGCGCACCTGCTGCTAACAACTGTCGCACCCGCCGGGTGTCAACAGCTTCACCACCAAATAATAAGTAGCGTAGGGATGCAAATGCTAACGGCACTTCTTGAATCATTTGGTTAAACAGTGCCGTAGTGATAAATAGGGTTGTAACTCCCTGAGTTTGTAAGCTGCTGGCAAAATCTCGCGGTGAGAGGACTGTTTCTCTTTCCAACATCGCTACTTTTGCACCATTGAGTAATGCTCCCCAAATTTCAAAGGTAGCAGCGTCAAAGGAGGTATTAGAAGCTTGGGCGATGACATCTTTTGGTTGTAAATCTATATAGTCCGTATTTCGTATTAATCGCACCACCCCGCGATGAGGAACCATCACACCTTTAGGTTGACCTGTTGACCCTGATGTGTATATGACATAAGCCAAATTATCGGCGGTGGTATTACACTTTAAGTTCTGCTGGCTCTCTTGGCAAATTACAGACCAGTCGCTATCTATACAAATCTGCTCAACAGTGGTCAGTTGTCCCCATAGCTGCTGTTCTGTCAACAGTAAAAAGGCTTGTGCATCTTGGAGCATAAACGCCAAGCGCTCGCTGGGATAGGTGGGATCTAGAGGTAAATAAGCACCACCAGCTTTGAGAATCCCTAGCATGGCTACGATTGTATTAGGCGATCGCTCTAAACAAATTCCCACCAAAGTTTCTTCACCCACACCCAGCTTTTGCAAATAATGTGCCAGTTGATTGGCTCGATGATTTAACTCCCGATAGGTGAGTTGTTGATTTTTGAATCCTACCGCTACCGCATTAGGCGTTTTTTCTACTTGCTCCTCAAATAATTGATGGATACATTGATGAGGATAATTAGTTTGGGTCTGATTCCATTCAATTAGTAATTCATGCTGTTCTGCTGCTGTTAGTAATGGTAATTGCCCCACGCACTCGTCTGGATTGGTAGCGATCGCCTCTACCAAGGTTTGAAAATGCTCTGCCATCCGTGCAATGGTGCCAGCATCAAACAAGTTGGCATTATATTCAAATGCCCCCCTGAGTTCTGAGTCTATTTCCTGCATCGACAGGGTTAAATCAAAAGTCGCACCTGCGGTCGGTCTGTCTAATTCGATCTGCGTTACACTCAAACCGGGCAATTCCAGTTTTTCCACTGGGGAGTTTTGCAATACGAACATCACCTGGAATAGCGGACTGTGGCTGAGGAGACGTTGTGGTTGCAGAAATTCAACCAGTCGATCGAAAGGTACATCTTGGTGAGAGTAAGCATTGAGCGCAACCTGTCGCACCTGAGCTAGAAGTTCTCTAAATGTGGGGTTGTTCTCTAAGCCGGTGCGTAAAACCAGAGTGTTGACAAAAAAACCAATTAATGACTCAAGGGCTGGACGGTTGCGGTTAGTAATAGGAGAGCCGATGACAATATCTTCCTGACCAGTGTAGCGATAAAGCAACGTCGCAAAAGCCGCTTGGAGAGTCATAAATAGCGAAGCACCTGACTTCTGACTTAGGGTTTTCAGCTTGCTAGTCAGGTCATAACCCAACTTAAACCTCTCGATGCTGCTACGAAATGTCTGGATAGCAGAACGCGGTCGGTCTGTTGGTAGTTTTATTACAGGTGGAGCATCTGCTAATTGTTGTTTCCAGTAGTTTAGCTGGGTGGTGATAATATCATTTTGCTGCCACTGACGTTGCCAGTAAGCGTAATCTGCATATTGAATCGGCAAATCTGGTAAGGGAGAAGCGGTATAAAAATTAGACAATTCTTTAAAGAAAATTCCCACTGACCAAGCATCAGAGATAATATGGTGCATTGTCACCAGCAACACATGGGACTCTGACTCTATGCAAATGAGTTTGACTCTTAATAAAGGTGCAGTGCTTAAATCAAAAGGTTTTGTATATTCTGCGGTAATTAATCTTTGTAATTCAGTCAGTCGCTCAACTTCTGGTAATTCTTGTAAGTCCACTAATGGTAAAGTAAATGGTAGAGTTGCAGCAATAAATTGCACTGGTTTTTCATCTACCATGCCAAAGGAAGTACGCAGGGTTTCATGGCGTTGAATAATTGACTCTATACCTTGTTGGAGTGCTGTTAAATTCAGCCGACCAACTAAACGCAACGCTCTGGCAATATTATAGGCAGCATTTGCCCCTTCCATTTGGTCGAGAAACCAAAATCGCTGCTGAATCAAAGATAAAGGTAATTCAACAGAACGGTCAAGTGACTCTAATATTGGTAAGGTTTGATTTTGCTGGTTGTGATAATAGGAAGCTTCAATATGTTCGCTTAAACTGGCTACAGTAAGCGATTCAAATAAAACGCTGACCGATAATTCCACAGATAAGGCTTCGCGCAATCTAGATATAACTAAACTGGCAAGCAGGGAATGTCCTCCCAATTCCAAAAAATTATCATAAATACCTACTTTTTGCAGTCGTAAAACTTCCGCCCAAATGTTAGCTATAACTTGTTCTTTTGGGGTACGGGGTGCAACAAAGTTACGAATCTCAGCAGATATATTTGGTGCAGGTAAACTGTTGCGGTCTAATTTGCCGTTGGGTAATACTGACAGTTTCTCCATCAGCACAAAGGCATTAGGAACCATATAATCTGGTAGTTTTTGCTCTAAAAAACTGCGGATTTCTCCCCAATTAAAGGCTTGATTGTTAGCTACAATATAGGCTACTAGGCGCTGGTCTCCTGGGATATCTTCTCTTACAGTGACTATACCTTCCCGGATATTAGGATGAAATTTCAATACTGATTCGATTTCTTCCAGTTCAACTCGCATCCCCCGGATATTTACCTGCAGGTCGATACGACCAAGAATTTCTAAAGTACCGTCGCTTGAGTAGCGAGCTACATCACCAGTTTTAAAAAGTCGCTGTTGTGGATTAAAGGGATTAGAGATAAAATTTTCTGCATTGGCTTGAGTCCGGTGAAGATAGCCACGAGCTAAGGTAGAACCTGCAACATATACTTCACCAGATTCATTAGTTTTTACTGGTTCAAGATGGGAATTGAGTACATAAACCTGCTGAATGTTTTCCAGAGGATGACCGACTGGGACATATCCCTCTTCCAGGTTGCAGTCCTCTGGAATGGGATAAAAACCATGTCCAATAGTTTCTGTTTGACCTAAAACATTAAAAAAGCGGGGTGGTGTTTTAAAGAGGTTGCGTAACTTTTTAATTAATTGATAGGGTAGTAATTCGCCACCAAATACTATTAATCTTAATTTTGATTCGCTTAATGCTTCAGTATATTTTATATCTAAGCTTTCTAAAGCCATCAGTCCATAACGCCACACGGAAGGTACACCATCAGAGATAGTGACACCCTGTGTTTGGATTAATTCAAATAGGCTCAGGGGAGTTCTAGTTTGTTCACGGGTGGCAATGATACTTGTAGCACCTTGGGATAAAGGCAAGAATAATTGTCTGACTGAGGCAGTAAAAGAGAAAGAAGCTGTGTGGAGATAAACATCATTGCTATTAACTGGTAATATTTTAGCGATCGCTTGCAAATAATATCCAACACTGGCGTGGGGCATTTGTACTCCTTTTGGCTTGCCAGTAGAGCCAGAAGTATATATTAAGTAAGCGAGATTTTCTGGTGTCACATCACACACTGGATTCTCTTGGCTTTGTTGCTCAATTTTCTGCCAGTCTGCATCAAGACAAATCACTGAAGCGGTAATAACAGGTAGTATCTCTATCCACTCTGTCTTAGTTAAAACCACTTTTAAGTTAGTATCCTCTAACATAAATGCCAGACGTTCTTGGGGATAAGCAGGGTCTAAAGGAACGTAAGCTCCACCCGCTTTAAGGATACCGAGAATTCCTATAATTACTTCAATAGAGCGCTCTACGCATAGACCCACCAATACCTCTGATCTTACCCCCATCACTTGCAAGTGATGTGCCAATTGATTAGCTTTTGCATTCAATTCTCTGTAGGTCAATTGCTGGTTTTTAAATACGACTGCTACTGCATTAGGTGTTTTTTCTACCTGGTCTGCAAATACCTGATGAATACACTTGTTTTGAGAATATTTCATTTCTGTTGTTAGATGTGAATCTTGATTAAAGACAGTGGTCTGATGGCGTGAATCTAAGGGTTCTTTGTTCATATTAACTGCTATAAAATGACGGCAATAACTATTTTTTAGTAGCGCGAATCCATTACTATTATACTTAACCACCTATAGCTGTTCTCAATTAAGTAAATGCCAGATGGGAAAATATCAACAGTGAGTTAAAAGGCATTTACATCAGACTGACTTTTTGCTGATTCCCTGCCTAATTGCTCTCAAAGGCTGTAAAAATATATTGGTGACACTATTAAACAAATTTGATTCTCCATTGGCTAAACCAAAGCTCAATTTTTCATAGTTGCTTGGCACGTATAAACTGCAAAACATCAAGTCCCAAAATGCGAAAATATAACTAAAGTTTTTATCATAATGTTTGGGGTCTACACTATGATGAATTTGGTGTTGTGCTGGACTGATGAAAATATGACTGAGCCACTGAGGATAAGCTAACCAGATATGAGAATGACGCAAGTTATATCCTGCTAAATAAAAGATAAAAATCTCAAAGCTGACTCCATAAACTAATAGCTCTTTCATCGCGTTCCCAAATAAGTACATCCAGATGCCCGCTCCGAAATTAGTGATTGTAACAATCGTTATTGTACCTAAAAACAGCTCGAATGGATGAATGCGATATACCGTCAATGGTGTGATGACTTCGGCTGAATGATGTACTTTATGGAATTCCCACAAAATAGGAATTTTATGAGCCAGATAATGGTAGAAAAAATTAGCAAAGTCACCTAATAATGCTAAAAAAATGCTGAATATGATATGCTGCCATAATTGGGGAATCGTGACGACAAAAGGTGTGGTGATGCCCGTAATTTGGATCAAAATTTGGCAAGTTATATCGGCAACATTTGCTACAAATAGTGTTGTTGGCACTACGAAAAATATCTCGAACAAGGAAATACAAAAAAAATATTTGTATTGAGTAATAGATGAGGGATGTAAATAAACTTCTTTAGGTAAAAGGTATTCTAGTAAATTTTTCTGTTTGTCCCGATTTGCTGAACCAAATATATATAGTATTGTCGCCAGTAAAACACTTGAAAGCACATACAACCAATAAATTCGAGATGATGCCAGAAATGGTATTTGAAATGGATACAAAAGACTGTTGAATATTTCCTTCATTTTTGCTGTGTTGCCAAAATTTGACTTAGAGACAATGTATGTACTTACTTAAAAAGTGGGCGTTGCTTAATACAGGTATGAATTGAAGAGTTCGGAATTGCCACAAGCCAAGTAGGGTGGGTTTTGTAACTTTAAGCAAAAAGTTGGTTCATACCGTTAATCAGCAACGCCGGACGGTCTTATTGGTCTATGACGTTCCGCTACGCCCTCGTCCCAAGGGGACACAGGCAAGGGACGCTATCGAGGTTTCTCGTCTCAAAAATATCAATTTTGCACCCTGAAAAGCTTACTACATATTGCATCTACACACCTCAACGGAATTATGGGGTTTTCAAGGTTTGGGCTAGGTGTGTAGATGAGCATCAACACATTTGAGAGAATCATATATTACTTTACCTGTAACTGTCAAGATTTTGTCAAAACCTTTAATTGTTGTGAGCGGGAATATTGTCATTCTACTATTACTTGTTGGCCCGAACCTAATAAGTGATGAACGGCAATAATCAAGTCGCTGAGAATGAAATTAGGCTGGTGCTTTTGCAGTTGATAGCGGCTGCGAATTCCGCAGGTAACGGCAATTGTAGGTATTCCCAATGCTTTGCCCGCGAGGATGTCTGCTTCTGTATCTCCGATCATCCAAGCCGAACCCAGCGATGACTCAAATTCTTCTGCAACTTCAGCCAACAATTCAGTTTTTAAGGCTGTATAGTTGTGATAGGCGGCATCCGCCATCTGACTGCCGCGAATGCTGGTAAACAGTCTGGCTAAACCGTAATTTTGTAACAGTTGAACGGCTTGATTTCTCGGCCGCAGGGTGACTAAAATCAGCCGCACGCCGCGGGAGTGCAGAAGTCCGATCGCCCATTGCACTCCCGGCTGGATGCGATCTAAGTGCAACAAGTCTGGCTGATTGACAATCCGACTCACGCATCCTAGAAAAGCGTTAATTTCTTCTCCCGACAAGCCGGAACTTTTGGCTATTTCAGCATCGGGCACGCGGTTTTGCTTCATCTGCCAAAACTGCTGTTTGCTGAGGATTTGAAGGTTGAGGTTGATTCCCCGATCGAGATAAGCTGCTTGAGTATCGGCCAATCCCTGTTGATATGTGGCATAGTAGCGATCGGACACATCGACTATGGGCCCGTCTAAATCGCAAAATACCGTCATCCGGGGGGACGACTCAGCCTCTGATGGTAGCTTGTACTGAAGGTTTTCGGAGTCTTGCGCGACAGCAGTTAACATAAAACGTTAAGTAAATCTAGGGAGTTATACATTTCTTGACTCTAGCAAAAAATGTATAAGTTATAATACATAAATTATAATGCTTTTATTAAAAAAACCTATGATTTTTTTGAGGATGGGGTTCGATAAAGGCGATCGAGCCTGCGCGTGGATAAATTCAAGGGAAAAAGTGATTTTTGTGGCTGTTGATATATGCTTTAGCCATTAAAGTTTAGAATTAAGTTTTTAGTCTTCTGTAATTTACCCATGCTCAAACAAAGCGATTTTGTTAGGAATTCGGACACTAATCGAGTAGAGGTGCTGTCCGAAGCACTGCCTTACATTCAACACTTTGCCGGTCGCACCATTGTGGTCAAATATGGCGGTGCGGCGATGAAAGATAGCAATCTCAAAGACAAGGTGGTTCGGGATATTGTGCTGCTAGCTTGCGTGGGGATGCGTCCGGTTGTGGTTCACGGTGGCGGCCCGGAAATTAATATTTGGCTCGAAAAATTGGGAATTGAGCCGCAATTTAAGGATGGTTTGCGGGTGACTGATGCGGCGACAATGGAAGTTGTAGAAATGGTTTTGGTGGGTAAAGTAAATAAGGAAATTGTTTCGTTAATCAACCAAGCTGGCGGCAAAGCAGTGGGATTGTGCGGCAAGGATGCCAATCTGATTCAAGCTCGTCCAGATGGCCGGGAAGGAATTGGATTTGTTGGTGAAGTCAGCGGCGTGAAAATCCAGATTTTGGAGTCTTTGGTGAACAGCGGCTATATTCCGGTGGTGTCGAGCGTGGCAGCGGATGAAAAAGGTCAATCTTACAACATTAATGCTGACACAGTGGCTGGGGAAATTGCGGCTGGTTTGGGAGCAGAAAAGTTGATTTTGATGACTGATACGGCGGGAATTTTGGAGGATTATCACAAGCCGGATAGTCTGATTGCTAAGTTAGATATTCAGGAAGCTAGACAGTTGGTTGAGTCGGGAGTCGTGTCTGGGGGGATGATTCCGAAAGTTAATTGTTGTGTGCGGAGTTTGGCTCAGGGTGTGAAGGGTGCTCACATTATTGACGGTCGAATTCCTCACGCTTTGCTGCAAGAAATATTTACGGATGCGGGGATTGGGTCGATGATTGTGGCTTCTGAGTTTAGCAGCGCGAACTTAAGGCCTAAGTAAGGCCTATATCCTAGCGTGGGGCGGGTGCGTGAAATGGGTAAACTCGCTGCGATTGCGTATATCCTAACTAAACCTGCCCCTAAAAACCTTGAGAAGGTACTTCTGGGGAATTACTTCAACTAATTCTAACCGTTGTTGGATTTCAGCTTTTGTTAAACTATGATCAAACACTTTAGAGTTTTGGATTCTGTTGCGATTCTCAAGCCGATTTCAAATACGCGATTAGCGCTAGTGGAACCCGAATACGCATCTATTTCTAGTTTGCCAGTTGGACTTGTGGGAACTATTATTGAAGTGTATGATACGGAAAAGGAATGTCAGTATTTAGTGGAGTTTGCTGATAGTCAAGGAAGTGAATATGCTATGGCTATGTTGAAAGCTGATGAAATTTTAGTTCTGCAATATGAACTTGCAGTTGCTTAGTAATGTGAGGAGAAGAGAAGTTAGATAAGGGCGATTCCCTACGGGATAGCTTCGCACGCGCGTACTTTAGGAAAATAAGGGCGATCGCCTTTTAGTTTGGTACTTAAATCGCGCCCTCATTTAACGCAATACGGTTCAGTTAAGCTCGATCCCCCCTAGCCTAGGGCGGGCACGGGGAGTAGGGGTAGCACCGCCCCTACGAAGGGGAGTAGGGGGTGGGACAAGAACTTATTCAAAGTCAACCCCTACTCCCCAACAATCAGGGGGATTTAGGGGGATCTCCGAGGAATAAATAGTTTTAACTGAACCTTATTGTCATTTAACGTGCAGTTTCAGCTTGAATTTCTCGAATAATAGTTGATATTTCTTCGGCTGACTCAAGGTGTCTAGCCAAAACCTGAGCAGTTTTGTCCAGCAAGCGTTCTGAAAAGACTTTAGCTAAGTCTTCCCGTAAACCTTGCCCTATATAAAACTTAAGCAATGCTTCTACAGACATATCTCGATTTGCCGCTATTTTCTCAAGTGATGCTAAAGTATCTATTGGAATGTTTAGCGAGACTCTTTCCGCTGTACGAGGTCGCAATTGCAATTTTATTTCTTCTTCAGAATTGTTCATATAATTTCCTTTCAGTGCGGGTAGCAGGACGGGAAGAAATGATGCGTATTCGCAAGCTGCGTTCTACATAAACAACCAGTAATAGGCGTTGAGTGCGGGAGTAACCCAGGATAAAGTTACGCTGTTCGTCATTAGCCGTTGCATCTCCCTCCTGATAGAATGGATCGAAGAAAACTTCTGCGGCTTCTTCAAAGCTAACGCCATGCTTTTCTAGGTTAATCTGGAATTTGTTTGTGTCCCATTCAAACTCAACGCCTTACAGTCTGTACACACTATCCATGCTTTGATATTAACATTATTTAAATAAGAGCGATCGCACTTTTTCAAAATCTGACAAATCGCGAGCATAATCAAGACAAGCATCTATCTGTTCTTTGAGTAGATCGGGAAACTCGTCGATAATTTGTTCGACAGTATTATTTGATGCTAAATAACCTAAAATCAGAGTAACGGGAATTCTAGTGGCTTTGATTCTTGGTTTACCTCGCAGTACGTCGGGGGTACTAACGATATGTTCTCTCCAGTTTACGGGCATAACTTGTCCTTTCTGAATCTGATAAGTTATATTTTAACTTAGGGATGGCGATCGCCATTGGAGATTGGGGATAAGAGAGGGGCGATCGCAGAACCGATCGATGAGAAAGAGGAAAAGGCGAGCGCGCTGAATTTGTTGGTGTTAATATGAAAGAGGTTAAACATTACTGATTAAGAGCCTTTAACTAAGATGTCTAAGGAATCAGTCATCACAGAACATATCGAAATTACACCTGGCGTACTTGGTGGTAAGCCACGCATTGCGGGCCATCGAATTGCTGTAGCACACATCGCCGAAATGTATCTGAAAATGGGAATTTCTGTAGAAGAAATCGCCGGCAAGTATGACTTACCACTTGCCTCAGTTCATGCTGCAATGACCTACTATTACGATCATCGAGAAGAAATTGATCGTCGCACGGCTGAAAGTCGAGCTATTGTCGAAGAATTAAAGCGCAATAGTCCACCATCTCCGTTACAAGAAAAATTGAGGGCAATTAGAGGTGAGTGAGCAAATTCGTTTTCATTTAGACGAACATATTGACTCTAACATTGCGCGCGGTTTGCGTCGTTACGGGATAGATGTTACAACAACAGTTGATGCAGGATTGCGTACTAAAAGCGATGAGTCACACCTGGCATTTATTCGGGAACAGCAGCGCGTGATAGTAACTCACGATGACGATTTTTTAATTATGGCAAGCGATACCACAGATTATCCGGGGATTGTCTATTGTCCTCCTAATTCTCGTTCTGTGGGCGAGATTATCCGTAGTTTGATTTTAATTTATGAAGTGTAGGCGCATGAAGAAATGATCGGGAGGATTGAATATATTTGACATCATTGTAAGCCGATCGCACTTTCGGGCAAAAAGGACGATCGTACTTTAAAAAAGCAACAATTGCGCTACGCCCAAGACATTATTAGACTGCTTTGAGGTATTGCGTTACAGGCTTCAAATCGATGTCATCGTTGTCAGTCAGTATTTTAAATAAATGACGTAGGATGCCGGCTGCAATCAAAACTTCCAAATCGCGATCGAGCTTTGACGAGTCCTCATAAAGACTTGCCTGACTTACGCAAGCTAAACAGGCTTTTCATTCTCCCGCGAACTCAATGCAGAAAGCGATCGCTCATTGATAGAGTTTCAGTGCTACACTAAAATTACAGCATTGTTCGGTGGCAATTACGTGATACCCTACTTGCACGAGGAAAATACATGGTAACTACGCTCGAAATTGACAAAACTCTTCTTCAAGAAGCCCTTGATTTGAGTAACCATCAAACACCTACTACATTAATCGAAGCAGCTTTACGCGAGTACATCCAACGTCGCAAACAATTAAAAATATTAGAATTGTTTGGTACTATTGAATACGAGGAAGATTATAACTACAAGCAACAGCGACAAACAACATGAATGTTCTTGTTGATAGTTCGGTTTGGTCGCTGGCTTTGCGGCGTAACACAACAAATGATGCGATCGCGATCGTTAAAGTCCTACGCGATTTGATTGCAGATGGACGAGTTGTTTTACTGGGGGCTATTCGTCAGGAGGTGCTTTCTGGGGTGCGCTACAAGGAACAATTTATTCGATTACAAGAGTATCTTCGTACTTTTCCTGATTTAGAGCTAACAACTGAAGATTATGAGTTAGCCGCAGAGTTTTTCAATACCTGTCGCAGTAATGGCATTCAGGGTTCAAATACTGATTTTCTGTTATGTGCCGTTGCTCATCGTCGTGGTTACAGCATTTTCACTACTGATAAAGATTTTGAGAATTTCCGATCGCACATTCCTGTTGTATTGCTATGAGGGTAATTTCTCAGTTTATATCTTAACTTAGAGATGCCGATCGCACTTTGGGATTTGAGATGTCCGAGGGGCGATCGCACTTTCGGAAAAAGAAACAATTGCGCTACGCCCAAAACATTATCAGACAGGACTGATGCACTCCGACTAAAGAAACCGGGTTTTTTACCGAATCTGCAGCCTACAACGAAGTATTTTGATAAAAAACCCGGTTTCTGGGCCTCATGGGTAAGTCCTATTAAATAGATGACAAGGGATGCCGGCCACAATCAAAGCTTCGAGAGGCCGATCGAGCTTTGAGAAGTCTTCATAGATACCCACAAACTGACTTACGCAAGCTAAAGATGAATCTTTCGGGTCATTGACTCCCGTGTATTTGTACTGAATATCAAAACCTGCTTTTTCGCCAATTTCTTCGATATCCCAGTCTACAAGATTAATATCTATCGCTTCAACGGCTAGGGCAATATGACCAGGCGGTATGGGGGGCTGTTTCATTCTCACCAAAAACGAGGTTTTTGTAGGGGTAGTGCCCCCGTGCCTACCCCCGCCACCAATCATCGAATGGGGGTTTCAGGCCAAAAGGGCCGGCACGGGGGCACGGCCCCTACCAAGAATGAAACAGCCCTGGGGCGGTATGGGGTCAAGAGGCTCGCAGCACCAACCCTCAGAATGGTTCCAGACACTCTTACCTTGAGATTCTCGAATTTTCATGTATTTTCCCTCACTGAAAGTAGCAGCGAAACCAGGGTTTGCGGCCGGGGCGAAGGCATTTTTTACAGGTCACTGAAGAGTCTGTACATCAGGATATGCCAGAATTTTTGCATCAGCAGTTAGTAAGGGACACCCGCAAATCCTCGCAGTTGCCACAATGATTTGATCTGCTGGATCGCGGTGAAAACCTGTGAGTTTAGTTGACTCGACAATGATGGGAATGGTGAGTTCGAGTAGCTGCACTCCGGGATAAGCCAAAGCTTGTTTTAACCACTCATCAACTGTAACGGACAAAGTAAGTCTTCCCATTTCTACTAATTTAGCAACCTCCCAACAAGAAATGATGCTGATTCCTAAACCTTGAGATTGATATTGTTGTATCCAGTCCCGATGTTTCTGAGTCAGTCGTGTGTTATCGTCAACCCACCAAATTCATATATGAGTATCTAGTACAATCATTGTAGCACTTCCCAATCTTCCAAGGAAACCGCAGGTTCAAACGGCTCATCATAGCCAATGACAGTGCCTCGCAAAGGATATAGAAAAGTATTTTTCATTGTTTCATTTACCAAATTTAGATAGCTAATGAATTCTCGATATCCATCCAATTCTGTTTGTTCTTCGGGAGTGAGATTTGATGCTTGTTGTTGAGCTGTTAAAGTTTGAATTCGTTCCTGGGTTTGAATAGAAGCGCTAAATATTAAGAGTCCGTTGACAAACTCAATGCGGACAGAACCTTCGCTGGGCAAGCTGTTGGGTAAGTGAGGCAGCTTGATGGGAAAATTAGCAATCATGGCATTAATTGACTGTATTTGATGTTGATTTTTTAATTATACCGATCGCTCTGTTGAATTTTACAGTGGTTGCCATGCTGAAATTATAGGCCGATCGCACTTTAGGAAAAAAGGGCGATCGAGCTTTGAGTAGTCTTCATAAATGCCGACAAACTGACTTACGCAAGTTAAAGTAAAATAAGATTAATTAAGCTTGACAATTTGCAAGTGAAACTTAGGTTATGTTAAAATGTTCTCAACAAGACCGCTTCTCCACCATACCGCACAGGAATCAGTGCCATGTCCATTTCTCAACCTGAAAAGCCACAGTATTTAAAACCGATTAATCCCCCGGATCTTCAAATGCGGGCGATCGCCTACAGTTTAGATACTTTAATTCCAGGGCTTTACATTTGGCTGGGTGCGCTCAAAATTCGGATTGGGGGTAGCGAGCCCGAAGAAAGCTATCCGGGGACTATTCACAGTCCCATTGGCATTGCTTTAGTATTCCCTGGCTACCGTATCTATAGCACTTACCAAGGTAGCTATGACCCTTGATAAGCATAAGCTTGACGGCATCATTCAAATTACTGCCAAAACTTTGCCTTCTACAGAATTTGAGTTACTTCTATTGACAGCAGGCTACGGTAAAATTGGTACAGCTCCGGCTCAAGGAAATCGCCTGAAAGTGTGGTGGACTCATTCTACTTTTAGACGCATCGAAGCCATTTACAGTGCTGATGGAATAGTTGCTATTACTGCTTATCACGTTTAGAGTTGTAGTTCCAACTCAGAAGTTTTTATTGATTGATGAAAGAGCGATCGCACTTGGGGAAGGAAAGGGCGATCGAGCTTTGACGAGTCCTCATAGATGCCGACTTGCCTGACTTACGCAAGCTAAAGTAGCAGCCAAGGATGGATTTGGGACAAGAGACGGACGATCACACTTTGGGAAGGAAAGGGCGATCGCCCTTTTGGTTATTTGGGGAAAAGGGCGATCACTTGAGAAAAAAGGGGCTAGTGGAATGAAAATATTCCAGGTAGCTATCAATAATCTAGATCATAATTCATAGTAAAATTGATTTGGCTTTCTCCAGTTCCTAAAGGAGTACGCACAGAATAGGGAAATAGGAACTCGAAACTAGACACTCCATTGCCAAAATCGATGTAATTACCACCTGTTCGACCCATCATAAGCACAGCCTCTTGCCAATCGCCACCGTTTACCCTGTACCGAAGCGGCATAGGGCCCGTGTAGCTAGCCGTCTGCTCTGCATTGACATAAAAACCACCAATCTGTTTAGCGCCTGATACTGTTTTATAGGGGCCAAACTTGCATTCAAAGCTACGTTCTGCTCTGGGAATGAAACAAGACCCTCTTCTTTCTGGACCAGCCCAGTTGTTGGCTAAAGCTACAAGGGGAAATGACATTAGAGCTGCTAGTATGGAAAATGTAGCTCCTAAAATCGTAATTTTCGCAGTGTTTTGGGGCATTTTCAGACTCTCATTAGATGTAGGTTTACGTGGATTGGGATGGATTTGTACGGGAGAGCAAGGGGAGCGATCGCAGATGAATAGGGCGATCGCCCCTCTAAGTCAGACATCAATAAAAGTGTCTAAGCATAGTAAGCGAAGTAGCTGACATTTTTTCCTGGTCCAAACCCAACGCTAACTGTGGTTTTAACCCAGTTTCTAGCACCTGCTTGAGCAATTTGAGGGTTATCAGGAGTAGGTCCTGCTTCCGGGCGTACTACAGCAATATGTCCAATTCCCCCAACATTTTTCCAGCTTGCTACAGTAGGAATGCCTTGAGATGCTGCTTTTGTTGCATCTTGTGGAGTAAGTTTTTTCCATCCATTGGCGGAATTATTTAACCAGTCATTCATTCCGTTAGCATCTAGCTCTCGCCCAGTATTTGTCCAGTGAGGTAGAGGGGCCCGTAAAGCCCGCATGACATCTGTAGCAAAGATGTTACAAAAAGTCTTCCATCCATTAGGCTTGTAACGCAAGTTTTGTTGATCTTCAACATTAAAATAGTCAATAACTTGACGAATTTGGTCTGCTGAACGATATCGAGTATTAGCTACAACAGGCATCTCTAGATCCTGAATGTAACGTGCTTGTTGTCCAGCATCTCCTGACCAGCGCTCTGGAGCTGTGTTTGATATGTTAGCGAAGGGGTTAGAATAGGGAAAGACAGTTCCTGGCAAATTGCGATCGTTTCCTGATAAATTACCAAATTTTACAAGGCTCGCACTACCTCCATTTAGCTGCACTTGAGCCCTACCATTATTCAGCCATTCGAGGGTTCCCTTCTCAAAACTTTGTCGCCAATTACCGTTGCCAATATGCGATTCTTCACTGGTAGGCAAGCCTAGCTGACTATTTTGACCTCCTAAATTATTCAAGTAATAATTTCCCAGGCTGCCACGAGCCATATAGCTACCGGCACCTGAGTGGAAAATTGCCCCACCTTGAAAGTTTTGTCGCCATCCATTAGGAACTTGAAATTCATTGCTGGTAGGTAAACCTAGCTGACTTTTTTCACCTCCCAAATTATTCAAGTAATAATTTCCCAGGCTGCCACGAGCCATATAGCTACCGGCACCTGAGTGGAAAATTGCCCCACCTTGAAAGTTTTGTCGCCATCCATTAGGAACTTGAAATTCTTCACTGGTAGGCAAGCCTAACTGACTATTTTGACCTCCTAAACTCAGGTAATAACTGCCCAGACTACCGCGAACAGAGCGAGTACCCTGGGCTGAGTGAAATATTGCACCGTTTTGGAAGTTTTGTCGCCATTTACCAGGTGAAAATTGAAATTCAGCACCCGTATCTCTACCCAAAGCCTGAGCTATAGCTGGATTTCTGTTGTAAAAAGAACCAATGCTACCTGCTGGGTTTAACTGTTTCTCCACTAGATATTTGTGTCCGTCGATCGCAACAGTTGCAGTATCGTCCTCACTTTTCAACCCCTGAAGCTCACCCTCACTCAACTCCTTCCCCTGAACGATCGCCCCAAAAATCGCCCCCTCATCTCCCGGTGAATCCGTAACATTCAACCGCGCATCAACAGAGTGCCCGATTTCTTCCAGCAACACATCCGCCACCGCCGCCGGATTCGCCACATTCTGAGTCAAAAATTCCTTCGATAAATAAATCGTATCCGTCGCTGCTGCAAAAGCCCCATTCGCCCCGCCAATCTCAGCAGACGAGACAACCTTCACCGACGGGATATCGCTAAAATCTCCCTGAAACCATCCTTCAGCTAAGGCTTTCGCAGCCGCAGCATCCCAGTTTTCCCCAAAAGCCACATTCAGCTTAGCTGCGAAATCTGGATCGGCTGCAAACTTACTCAAATCCCCATAGACTTCTGACATCGCCTGACCTGTTAGCAAATCGACAGAGCTATCCGGTAAACTGCTGTTGGAGTCCGTGCTCACTGCACTAGCCATCCGGGTTAGCAAATCCTCAGGCAAGATGATATTTTCATAGGCTTCTGGCGTTAAAGTCGGGAGATTAACTTCCTCACCAACACCCCCGGTTAGGACGCGGTTAGCATCTAGCTGCGGGATAATTGCCTTAGTCGGTTCTAGGCTGGCATTCCAAGGTGCGATCGCACTTTCGTTATTAAATTCAGGCGTGAAAAAATTAGACACGTTATTCCCTCGTGTTGATTAGAGACAAGTACATAGACTTGCCCTGTGTTTGCTTGGATTAAATAAACTGTTTGTTGTAAAAGCCGATCGGCCGATCGCCCTCATGAACCCTTAGCCCCGATGAACCGCAACAGTAGCGGTACTTCTAAAGCTCTATTTATCTATCAGGCTGAGTCCGCAAGTTTTATGCAAAATACTGCTTTTTTGTTACAAAACTTTACTTAGCGCCCTCTGACTTTTGCAAATACTAGCTTTGACGTTAGTTGAAGCGATCGCGCCTCCCGTTGATCTAAGTATTTACACTTATATCTTTAGTCTTAGTATAATACTACACTAGCTACCGATACCAAGCAACTAACAAACGCTAGCAATTTCCGTTATGCTATCGTTAGCCACATCTCAACACACCCGACAATGGTACCAAAGGAAGACTTATTTGCCGAAGCCGCCAAACACTGGGATTTAGAAAGGCTGTACCAAGCTTTTGCAGAAGCTAAACGGCAAATCTCACCCCGATCGCGCAGGGGACTAACAGAAACAGAAAAACTTTACCTCCGAGGATTGCTTTCCGGTTGCAGTCCCGCCGAAATCGCCCGCCAACTGTTTCAGAGTTCCAAAAGTGCAGAGGTTTATTTATGTAAAACTTTATACCAATATGTTAAAAAACTCGCAGATGTACCTAACGAACCTGTAGGAAATTGGCGCAATATTTGCGATCGGCTACAGGAAGCCGGATATAAAACTCTGTCTTCTCCTGAATTTAAAATAAATAATTCTGTACCTACAGAAGCATTAGTAAAAATAGTTGGTATAGGTGTGATTGAGAAAAATACAATATCAATTGATATTAACATTCGACTAGAATTCCCCTCAACTTCAGAAACTGCAAAAACAGAAGACTTGGATAAAAAAGATTAGATGTGCGATCGCCCCTATAGTAACTAATCTAACTGAAGGGATCTCGCCCCTCAACCACCAATCTTACTGAAAAGCTTTGCGATCTAATCATACCCTCAACCAAAGAGCATAAATGCTATAATCCAATACGCTTGGGCCCGTGGAAAATTGTAGGGAAAATGTTGGGTTTCGTTCCTCAACCCAACCTACCCACGATCGGTTTTTTTAGCACTAACTGAACCGTATTGTGCTATAATGTTAATCGAGAACGATTCCTTCACAGGCGACGTTTCACAAATGAGATTTATCAATCCCAAAACAGATTTTGCCTTTAAAAAAATCTTCGGCGACGAACAAAACAAAGAAATCCTCATCAGTTTTCTCAACGCCATCCTCTACCAAGGTAATTCTGCGATCGAATCTTTAGAAATCCTCAATCCCTATCAACCCCCCAAAATTAGAGGAGTTAAAGATACTTACTTAGATATCCGAGCCAAGCTGAATAACGAGCAAACAGTCATTATCGAAATGCAGGTATTGAATGTAGAAGGCTTTGAAAAGCGGATATTGTACAATGCTGCTAAAGCTTATTCGATTCAACTAGACACAGGAGTAGATTACACGCTACTAAATCCGGTAATTGCCTTAACTATTACTGACTTTGAAATGTTTCCCAATCTCGACAAAGTAATTTCCCGCTTTGTCCTCAAAGAAAGAGATTATCTGGTTGACTATCTAATTTACGATATCGAGTTAGTGTTTGTTGAATTACCCAAATTCGGCAAAAAATTAGAAGAATTAGAAACTCTAACCGATAAGTGGATATATTTTCTGAAAAATGCCAAAAGTTTAGAAGTTGTACCGGAACAAATGGGAGAAGTCCAGGCAATTCAGAAAGCTTTTGAAGTTGCGAATCGCGCCGATTTAACGCGCGAAGAGTTGGAAGATTTAGAACATCAGGAAATTTACATACAAGACCAGCGGAATGCTACTATTAAAGCTGTGAAGCAGGCTGTGAAAGCAAAAGCGATCGAAATTGCCAAAGGACTTCTGGATGTATTAGATGAAGCAACGATCGCTCAAACAACAGGATTGAGTATGGAGGAAATTCAAAAGTTGAAACAAGCAAGGTAAAAAGCGATCGACTATCAAGAATCCTTCGACACTTCCTCAAACTCTTCAGCATCCCCCGGCAAACCAGAACCCTCGCTACTCCTCAACCTGGGCGATTCCCCATTACTCGCACCGTAAACCCCAGAATACCTGTCCTCCAAACCCGAATCCCTCACCGAAAGCGCACTTCTTTGACTCGGCGACAATCTATCTGTCGATCGGCGATTTGTCCCAGAAATCGGTGGCTTGCGAGTTAAAGTTTTCCAAGCAGCCTTAACCCCAGTCACCAGGCTGCGAGTAGTTACCTGCACATTTTGCGCCTGCTTTTTGGCGCTACCAATACTTCGATCGACCTGTTTGACAACCTCGCCCGCACTTTGTACTCCCTCGCTGACATCATCCGTCAACTCACTAATTTCCAGCCCCGTCAAGCGAATCGCCTCCAAAGTGGGCGGAAATTCGCGAGAAAGCGTATCAGCGAGCTTTTCCACGCTGCGGGCCGCCCGGGCCAGCGCTTGCACTGCAGGTATTAAAGTCACTAAAACAGCAGTCAGGCTAACTGCCACTAGCAAAATCGAAAGTCCTAGCCAAAATATGGGATCACTCACTTGAATCTGGGATTGAGGGTGGAGAATTTCATGCCATTTAGCGGATGGGAGGGCGCGACGGGGGACTCACTTCAGCTTCAGTTTCCGACAGGGTTTGGCGTTCCCGCTGAGTCGCTTCCAAACCTGCCGCGATCGCCTCTTTGAGTCTAATCAAAGTTTCGTCCCAATTTCGGATTGCAGTTTCAGAAAGTCGATCGGCCTGCAACTGCACGCTAGTCGATAAATCCTCCGCCAACTCCGGCAAAGCATCGGCCGATTTTTTCAATATCTGCCGCGTCTCCTTGCCCGGTCGCGGTGCCATCAGCAAGCCAGTCACGGCCCCGATCGCAGAACCCACAAGCAAACCGCCAATAAATAATCCTGAACGTTTAGTTGACATTTTTATAACTTCTCTCCATACACCAATTTTAGGGGCGTTTGCCCGATCGCAGCCCTTTACAAAGGTAGAAATATTGTTGAAAACCCTAGGGAGTCAGCACGGGCGGCAGTTTTAGGATAGCTTACCTCAAACGTCGATCGCGCCTGGACCAAAGCATCCGTCCCAAACCCAGCAATCCCAAAAGTTGCTGAACCTGTTGCAGTTGCAATTCCAGTTGTTGATAACGCCGTCGTAGTTGGCGGGTACCTTGCTGCCTTTTACCAAGGAAATCCGGCGACATACTGAGGACATTGCTGCTACAGCGTTCGATTGCTGCGATCCGAAGTTCCAAACGTGCGATCGTCCGCCTGATTTTCCACACTTTCGCAGCTATATAAAAACAGACCAGAGATATCATTAAATTGATAATTACCACACCAGCCAGCATTATTTTACCTGCTTTCAACTAATCCCTTTTACCATCTCAATAACCTTTCAGTCGTCTTCAGACGACTTAAGCTTTGAGGCAGGGGTTTAAACCCCTGCCGGACTGCCGGACTATTGCAACAGCCCCAAAAAACTACCCCTTGTAAAAGTTTTAAGCCTGAGACATAGCAGGCAAACAAACCTTAGTACCGCCCAAACCGCAATAACCGTTCGGGTTTTTAGCAAGATACTGCTGGTGATAGCTTTCTGCGTAATAAAACTCAGGAGCCTCAATAATTTCAGTAGTAATCTTGCCGTAACCGGCCGGAGTCAAAGCCTGCTGGTAGGCATCGCGCGAAGCTTCAGCTAGCTGCTTTTGGCTGGCTGAATATGTGTAAATGCCCGATCGATACTGAGTACCAGAATCATTGCCCTGACGCATTCCTTGAGTAGGATTGTGACTTTCCCAAAAAACTTTGAGCAGCGTTTCGTAACTAATTACTTTCGGATCGAACACAACCAGAACTACTTCATTATGTCCCGTCATCCCGCTGCAAACTTCGTTGTAAGTAGGATTCGGAGTAATCCCCGCCGCGTAGCCAACAGCCGTCGAAAAAACTCCATTTTGCTGCCAAAATTTGCGTTCCGCTCCCCAAAAACAGCCCAGGCCAAACAACGCAGTCTCCATGCCGTTTGGAAAGGGAGGTTTGAGCGGATTGCCGTTAACAAAGTGAGTTGTCGGTACCGACATCGACTCTGCCCGCCCCGGCAAGGCTTCTTGGGGAGAGGGCAGGCTCGACTTTTTGCCAAATCCAAATAGCACCATAAGTTTGTGAGGGGATCTCTGATAAACGTCTTTACCTTACTTAATAATATCAGATGTATACTGAAAATAGTGGTCTTCTTAAAGGTAGAAGGTAAAAACCAGAAGGCAGATTTTTTTTACAGAAGGTTTTTGGTGATACAGCTCACTGCCAACGCAGTTTTAAATCACATTAGGCAGTGTTCTAGGTCACCAAAACATACCTAAAATATCACCTATTGTTCAGGTATAAATCACGCGGATTTTAGGCAAAATATCCGATTATTAAAGGTATGGTGTTGTAGTAGTTATTCAATACCATTTATTGGGAGTGTGTAGAAATGGGCGCTAAACCTTGCAGTCAACCTTTAAAATCTAATCCGTTTATTACTTACCGCGACCCACTTACAGGCAAGTGGATTGTCGTAAGTCAAAATTTGCCCCAAGCCGCAGAACAAGCACAGCTAGCAGCAGCTTGACTTTTCCTATTAATTTTATACCTGAAAAATCAACTATAATTTCAGATTGCGTAGGGGCGGGTTTTACCAACCATCTATGTCGGAAACGAATAATCTGACAAACCCGCCCTCCCAAGACGAACAATCCAAATGTACATTTTTTCGATGCGAACACAGACAGGGTTGATGTAGATTATTCGTTGTGTGGGGGCGGGTTTATCTAGATTGTTTGCGCTTCTTAAATATTATTTGTAAAACCCGCCCCTACGGGTATTTAGGGTTATTTAATCGGAGTTGAGTTCATCTCTTTTTGGAGTTCCAAATACCGATAGAGATATTCCGAAACTATCCCGTGCAAAAACAAGTCGCGTGCCGCATTAAACGGACTGTTTGGTGCTAGCGGATGGCGATTGACAATTACATGATTCCAGTCGCAATTTCCGGTAATCTCGCTGACGTACAGTCCGAAGTTTTCATCTAACTGAAGCGACATCACTGCTCGCGCAAATTCGTCGCTAGTCAAACACAGAGAATAAAAGACTTTAAACAATTCGATCGCCGATTCTAAATCCAGAATATTTAGCCATCTGCGTTTTTCAAAATCTATGACCACTTCTACTGGTTGAATACTATCATAATTTATTCCCCGTTTTTTGACGACTTGCAACCAGTTAGGATTTGTCAGCATTGCTTGGTTGTAATCCCAGACAAAGTTATAGAGAATTAAGTCGTGTTCGAGAAACGCATTCTCAGCTAAATCGCTAACAGTACGCGGATAAAGCTTTGACTTTTCTATCTGGGTGTCGGGGCCGTTGTCAATCAAGAAGTTGATAATGTTGGAGCCGATGCAGATGTGTCGGACAATTAAATAACAAGCTTCGGGCGAGACAAAGTTATTTAGGAAAAATGCAGCCGATTTGTGCATTAAAGTGTAAGCGCGGAATTGAAATGGCAACAGGCGCTTTGTTGTCATAATTACCGCCAGCAACAAGTTAGCAATTACTTTGATCGGAATCAGCAAATAACTGCGAGTCCAGTTTTGCAAATCCCGGATCATGTAGGCTTTTGCCACTAAATCGACGGGAATAGATCGATCGCAAAATAGCACATCCCAAACATTCGGATCTCGGCGGTTGTAGGGTTTGGTAGCGTAAGGGATTTTTCGCTCATCTGGGAGATTTTCGGTATCTTGTTTTTGCAGCTTTTGCATTAGCGAATTTCCTCCAATTGCAGCAAATATAAACGAGCAGTTACGCGAGCGGTTTTGACAATGCGGCGGGCAATATCATCTGTCATCCATTCGGCATTAATCAAATTTTCCAGTTTGGCTAAATGCGACTCGTCATTCGATCCGTGATAAGCTAAAAACGATACTTGTTCGGATTGCAAACCGAGAGTTTCTTGAATTTGTTTTGCCCACTTTCCCGCCAACCGATTGCCCAAACCTTCGATAATAAACATACTGCCAATTAAATCAACCGGATTGTCCCGCGATGCTTGGTGAAAGATAAAAGCTGATAGTGCTTCGCTGCCAATATTCTTATCATATTCCACAATTTTTGCCAATTCACCGCCCACAGAAACATAATTTTGTTCTAGCATTTGATAGTCGCGGTGTTCGTCTTGAGCATGGCCGATAAAAGTCGATCGCAGGCGAAAGTCACTCATGTTAGAAGCAGCGCGAGCAATCCAGCGAGCTCCCTCTACAACTTGCGGCCGGAGATTGCACAGCAAAGCTTGATAATCTTCTATTGTAAACTCTCCTCGGTACAATTTGCGGACAATGGGAACAGAACGAATTTCGCGATCGAACTTCAGCCAAATCCATGCTAACTCCCGCAACAAATAAGCTTGCGGAGAGTTGGGGTGTGCAGGTTTAACGCTTTCGAGAGGCGAAGTTTCCGGAACCTCGTGAAAGTTAGAAAATTGAGAACTCATAGGCTTATGGGTATTTTCCACAGCAGTTAACATCATATATGCCGTGGTAAAGCGCCCGCTTTCCGGGACAAAACAAAAGATTTTCTGTCCAGGCTGCAACTTGCCAGAATTGAACAATTCCTCTAACATTAAATAAATCGAGGCGCAGCCTGTATTTCCCCTTGTGTATAAGTTGGTAAACCATTTTTCTTCAGGAATCATGCAGCCTGCTTGTTCCAGAAGTTCCACAATTTGCCCCCGGAAAAAGTGAGACGAATAGTGGCACAGCAGCCAGTCGATTTCCTGCGGACAAACTCTCCCGGCTTTAATCAACCGCAGCCAACCTTCAACGCCTAATTTCATTACATTTTCCAGCAAGCGAATATTCTGCCGCAAGTCAAAAGCTCCTGCTGTGGCTGCATCGAGGTAGGAAGAATAATCCAGCCAGCTTTTAGTGGATGTTTCGTTGGCTAATCCTGAATACATACAAACAGGATAAGCATTGGCGTGAGAAACGAGTTCAATCCATTCTATTTTTAAACTAATTCCTGTTGCGCTGGGATGGTTTTGGAGCAACAATGCTCCGGCACCGTCGGAGAGCATCCAGCGGAGAAATTCTGTATCGAAAGGCAGGGTTTTTCCCGCTTGCAGAGAAGTCTCTGTTTCAAATTTGGTGTTTTTGAAGAGGCGCGAGGGAAATTCGGAAGCGACGGCTATGGCGGTTTGTTTTTTGCCGAGTTCGATTTGAGAGGCGGCGTAATTTAAAGCACTAACTCCGGCACAGCAAACTCCTTGAGTTGACACTATTTCTAGGGGAGATAATTCGGAAAGTTCCCCATGTACTGTGCTGGCAAATCCCGGTACTAATAAATCTGGTAAAGTAGTAGCGCAGGCCAATAAGTCGATCGCCCCTGGTTCCAAATTTGCCTGGGCGATCGCGTCACGGACGGCAAACGCGGCCATTTGGCTGTTAGAATATAGTGTTTGCTGCTGTTTGTCGATCGCGTAGTAGCGCTGTTGAATCCCGTTGCTGTTGAGAATTCGCTGCCTGACTCTCGAAGGGCGCGAGGCAATTTTGCCAAGATATTCTTCCATCTCATCATTATTAATCGGTTCTCCCGGCAAAAATTTTCCAATCCGATTGATATAAGCACTGTACATGGCGTAAACCTCCAAAGTTGCTAATTTAGTCGGGTGCGTTGGTTTCTTAAATCAAGCCAGAAAACATCTAAAATTGATTGTGCTGTGTGAAGCAGTGAACTTGCAAGGAGCAAGCAGCTATCTTGTAGAGTCGCCGGAAATCAGGCAAGTTGAGCAACAGAGGCAACAAGTAACCTGAAGCGGGGTGAAGTTTATGGTAATTGAGCCAATATGTAACTAGAGTTCCTTCGCAGCTTCCCGACTGAAATGGATATTGCAAAACTAGATACTTGGTATTCTCCTTCTCAACGCCGCACGGCTGTTTCGCTGTTGATGAAACGACTAGGCGTAACTCGCACTAGGGCTGAATGCTTTATCAGGCTTTGGGTTTACTTATCGGTGAAACAGCTTCAGGAAAGCCAGCCCCGTATCAAACCACCGCTGGCGAAACTGGAAGTGCCAGCAACAGAAGTGCAGTGCACTCACCGGGAAGCCGCCGAACTATTTTACTCCGATTCCGATCGCGGGAGCGATCGCGCCGCCGGAATGATGTTAGATAAATTAGCAGCACTCGGATTAATCGCAAAACACTTTGACGGTAACACTACGGCAATTCAAATTCAACCAGTTTCAGAAATTTTCGAGGGCGCCGAACCTCAAAATCCTGTACAACTCCAATTAGATGATTTCAACCCTCGGTGCGACGCAATTATCGTTGCCAATTTATTAGCTACCAATTACAACTGGATGAACCGCAACACTAACGCCGTTCCCCACAAAATTGCTAAAATACTCCGGCTTTTTGCCAGTCAATACTCAAAGGGAATGCGAGTTTTGCGGCGCTCAGATAACCTCAATCCAGTCGGGTTTTACTTACTTTATCCCACAGTTAGCGAATCTGAAGTCAATTTTTTTAACGCTCCTAGCAAAAGCCTTCATTTAAGTTCTATTTCCGATATCGATCCTTTCAATATGGCGCTACCAGGAGATATAAATTGCCAGTCAGTATTTATCCGCAGTTGGATGATCGATCCGCAGTATTTGTCAGAATACCGCATTGCTTTTCTCGAAGACGCCCAAAAAGTTTTAGGCGAAATGCAAACAGATTTTCCAAATCTTTGCGACTTGTACACCCTGATGATTCACCCCATGTACGAAAAACAGTCCCTGGCTTTGGGATTTCAGAAGACTAGCAGCGATAGTCAGTTATCTCTTTATTGGATGTATCTAGCATTGGATAGATTTTTGGCGATCGATATCAAGGAAGCATTAGTTAAACTATAAATTACCACGTCGATGATTCAGCGGTTGAAACCGCTACTACACAAACAAAGATGATTCGGCGGACTAAGAAATAAGGAGGATATTTATGCCTGATTTGGTATAATTAGAGCCACTTCAAAAAACAGAAGATCCAGAACCCCGACTTCTTGAAGAAGTCGGGGTTCTAACAGTGTTACTTCTTAGTCTCGCGTTGCGCGGACTTCGTTTGTATAGTCGCGATTTCAATCGCCGAGTGACTTATAAAACTTCCCGTCCCAAATAGGGTTGTAAGGCTTCCGGCACTTTTATAGTTCCGTCGGGCTGCTGGTAATTCTCCAAAATTGCCGCCATTGTCCGGCCCACAGCTAAACCGGAACCGTTGAGGGCGTGAACGAATTGAGTGCCTTTTTTACCCGCTTCTTTAAAGCGAATATTTGCCCGCCGCGCCTGAAAATCTGCGACGTTGGAACAACTGGAAATCTCGCGGTATTTGCCCGCAGATGGCAGCCACACCTCTAAATCGTAGGTTTTGGCAGCAGCGAAACCCAAGTCGCCGGTACACAGTACGATCGCCCGATAAGGCAATTTCAGCGCCTGCAAAACTCCCTCCGCATCCTGCACTAACTTTTCGTGTTCTGCCTCGGAGGTACTCGGATGCACGAGTTTCACCAATTCAACTTTATTAAATTGATGCAACCGAATTAATCCCCGCGTATCTTTGCCGTAACTGCCAGCTTCGCGGCGAAAACAAGGAGTATAAGAACAGTGATAAATTGGCAACTGTTCTGCTGTCAAAATTTCACCTCTGTACAAATTGACAACCGGAACTTCGGAAGTAGGAATTAGCCACAAATCATCTTGGTCGCACTTGAAACTTTCTTCAGCAAATTTGGGTAATTGACCCGTAGCGGTGAGGGATTCAGTGTTAACTAAAAATGGGGGAATGACTTCTACATAACCTGCTTTTGTGTGGCGATCCAGCATGAATTGAATAATCGCTCTTTCCAGGGCTGCACCAGCCCCCATTAAGCTTACAAAGCGGGGCTGAGCGATTTTAACTGCCCGTTCAAAGTTGATAATTCCTAATTTTTCGCCGATTTCCCAGTGCGGTAAAATACCGGAATTTTGGGGAATGTATTCGTCTCCCCAGCGCCGGATTTCGACGTTTTCCTCTTCATTTTTGCCGATCGGCGTTGACGAACCCGGCAAGTTTGGCAGCGGTAGCAATAAAGCTTCTATTTGAGCTTTTAGCTCTTTTTCCTGTGCTTGCAATTCGTTCGACTCGGTGCCGACTGCGTTGCCTTCTGCCTGCAGTTCCTGAATTTCGGGAGATTCGAGGGGTAAACCCGATTTTCTTTTTTGACCGATGAGTTTGGCAATTTCGTTGCTGCGGGCTTGTAGTTGCGATCGCTTGCCTTCCAACTCCCGCTGCTGTTTGTCTAATTGCAAAATCGGCTCGATTTCATAGTTACCTCCCCGCAGGTTGAGGCTTTCTTGCACGGCTTGCGGGTTTTCTCGGATTAATTTGAGGTCTAGCACAGATTTATTCTAAATCTTAAATTTTAGATCGGCTGGGACAGAACGAGATGATATAGAAGCTTTGTTAATCATTGGCATATTAAATCATAATTTATTCTGACCTAAATTCCTCGTTGGGTGTCACCCCTGAAGGGTGACACCCCACAAATGTATGTTATAGTTGCAAATATTAGTAGATGCACCCTGATAATTTTCTACCCCAGCCAGCGATGGTAGGGGTTTTTTGTTGTGTGGCATCGAATTGAGATCAATTCCGGTTGCACCGTCAGGTGATTGTTGACTGTTGACTGTTGACTGTTGACGGGCGGGTCGAAAAACTGAATGGTTGAGTGTTAACTGTTGACTCGATTTTATTATTCCGATGCCACCGCAAACGATATGAAGCCCTGGATGCACTATCAGTCTAAAAAACCCGGTTTCTCGCGATTATCGTCTCAAATGAGGCAATTACGTTAAGAAACTGGGTTTTTGCGTCCTGGACTAGGTTAGTAAAATATCTTTCCGGTTAAAAGTTAAAGCCAGTGCGAAGCAACCAAACCCATTGAGTTTCGTTGCGGCTGTCATTCTCAGGATTAACAACGACCCAAGCAGCAGGGGTGATGGAAATGTTGTCGTTGACCTGAAAGCGATAGAACGCTTCAATGTGATAGGAAGTATCTCGCTCGCGGCGGACATTACTGCTCGTCACGCGACCTGGTAAACCCACTAAAATCCCCGGTAGGTTGCCTTCACCTCCGACATCTGGGAAACTTATCCCGATCGCTGCATAGACAATATCGGCGCGATCGTCACCGTCAACATTTAGCAAAACCACGCCACCTCTACCATCAGAAACGCTGCTAACACCAGAATTTTCTGCATTGGCGCGAGTATAAACGCCCCAACCGTGAACTTGCAACCGGGGAGCAAGGCGGTAGAATCCTTGTACGCCTACAGAATCGCTGGATGTAGCAATATTGTCCCCAAACGGTCGCGCAGCCAGAAAACTGCCCGTACCGCCTGTGAGATCGGCTTTACCGCTTGGTGCAAAGGTACGAGAATAGGCTACGCCAATCTTACTTTTCCCGTTAAGTATGATTTTTAGCCTTGAGCCAACCTTGGCAAAGATCATGTAAATTGGACCAGCCTCGCCAGAGGACTTGAATCCCAATCGGAGATTTACGACGATGCTCAAGATAGCCCCCAAGATAAGCAACCGATTCAATTGCCCAAGCAACTGTTAAAATAGCCGTTCGCTTTGGGAATCTAGCTGATAAGACCTGAATTTGAACAGGGCTAAGTATTTAAATCGCAGGAGTATCAGGTTGATAAAGATGATTGTTGAGGCGATCGCATTGACCTTGTAATAAAAGCTGCGGTTATGTTACATTAAAATAGGAATTAAACCTCAGTTGCGTGATAATACATAGCTATACTGCTTGTTCTGTCGGTGGAGGTGCAGCCGAAAGCTTATCTGTCATTATCCAGAGTTTACCTACTTTGGAGTTATCGATAGAGCAGCAGTCGGACAAGCCACCAATTTAAAGTTATCTTCAGTTTTCCATTACTATGCAAACTATTCAAGTTGAAAAATCAGGTCAAATTCAAGTTAATAAAGGCAAAAATCCTAGAGAACTTTACGCCCATCAAAAGGAGGCAATTAAGGCACTGGCTCAGAAAAACAAGTCTCCTTTTGAGGGTTTGTTGGTTTTGCCTACGGGTGGTGGAAAAACGTTAACAGCCGTTCATTGGTTACTACGCAATTTTATCGATAAGCGAAAAAAAGTTTTGTGGATTGCTCATCGACATGAGCTACTTAATCAAGCGTTTGAAACTTTAAAGTTTAGTGCCTACCCATCATTACTGAGTGATACTGAAAGATTCAGATATCGCGTGATTTCTGGTGATACCAACAATCACGATCGCCCTGTTAACATCCAACCGACTGATGATATTATCATTGCCAGCAAAGATAGTTTAAACAGTGGGCTGAATTACCTCACAGATAATTGGGTTAATCATTCTAATGAGATACTTTTAGTAGTGGATGAAGCCCATCATGCAACAGCAAAGACTTATCGAAAATTAATTGACAGCATTAAGCAAAACTTTAAAGATAGAGGAAAAGCAGATGGTTTCAGAATGTTAGGGTTGACAGCAACTCCATTCAGAACAGATAAAAGTGAGCAAGGTTTGGTTAAAAAAGTTTTTCCCGATGACATTATATTTTCAGAACACTTGAGGACGCTCATTACAAGAGGAATTCTTGCAGAACCAGTTTTCGAGAACTTAGAGACAGAGCTAGATTTCTATAAAGAATTAACAGACAGAGATATTAGATCAATTGAGGACTTCGACAAATTACCTAAGAAGGTTGCCGAAAAAATTGCGAT
Organism: Microcoleus sp. B7-D4; assembly: GCF_036705125.1. Classification (NCBI taxonomy): domain Bacteria; kingdom Bacillati; phylum Cyanobacteriota; class Cyanophyceae; order Oscillatoriales; family Microcoleaceae; genus Microcoleus; species Microcoleus sp. B7-D4. The sequence continues at coordinate 6,525 of NZ_JAUBTT010000066.1, read as the reverse complement.
GTCGAGTATCCGCAATAAACGGATTGTCGATCACTATGTTGAGAACCGAGAAAAGTATAAGCCCCTTCTGGTTTTCGCAGTTGACATCCAACACGCGATCGCATTAAACGGATTATTTAAAAAACGAGGAATAAAATCTGACTTCGTGGCATCAAAAATCATAGACGAAGGCACTGGATCTACAATTTGTGTAAAAGAAAATTCAGAAAAAATCAAGCGCTTCAGGGCAGGAAAACTCGAAGTTCTCATAAACGTAGAAATGTTGACCGAAGGAACTGATTTGCCTAATGTTCAAACAGTTTTTCTGACACGCCCAACTACTTCTACACTTTTAATGACCCAAATGATTGGTAGGGCTTTGCGCGGACAGAAAGCAGGAGGTACAGAAAAAGCCTATGTTGTAAGCTTCATCGATAATTGGGAAGATAAGATTAACTGGGTTAATCCTGAAAAATTGACTGATATTGATGGCGCTGAGTTTGTTGATAGAGATATCGAGACAATGAAGAGAATTGCTCGACTTATCTCAATTGAAAAGATAGAAGAGTTTGCCCGTATGATGGATGATTCCATCGACACTACTGCTTTAGAAAAACTAGATTTTCTGAGGCGGGTTCCTGTTGGAATTTATCGCTTTTCTATTCTTGAATCTTCTGAGTCTGCTGAACCAGTGTCTAGAAACGCTGAACCAGTGTCTAGAAACTATGATGTACTTTTATATAACGGCACTGAGGAAGCCTATGATAGTTTTGTTAATGACCTAGATGCTGTATTTAAGAGTGTAAATATCCAAAATAGAGAAGTCTTGACTGACGAGGAGCTGGAATATTTACTGCAACTAACGAAGAACCTCTACTTCCCAGACTATCCTTTCCTGCTTGGATACAGAGATGATGATGTTAAAAATATTTTACGCTTCTATGCTCAAAAGGAGATGGAGCCAGAGTTCATCGCTTTTAGTGAGCGTAGAAAGTGTGATTTGTCAATTGTGGCAAGACATATCTACGAGAATGATTTAACACTTAGGCAGGTGACTGAATATCTTACATCGCTATGGAATGACAGTAAATCCTTTTGGCAGGTTTTATTTGGATATAATTACCTTTATTTCAAGAAACAGGTAGATATCGAAATCAATAAGCTACTTGGAGTTTACCCCGATCTAACAGTTACCCCGACCATTGTAATTCCTGATACAGTTCCATTAGAAAGCCTTTCACTTGTGGAAATCCGAGAGCGTGATCCAGCAGAGTATCGGGATATTAAGGATGCTGTCTTTGCCAAGTATACTGACGGGAAAGGATTCATCGTCTGTGCCTCTAGTGGGTTTAAGAGCCAGATGCGAAGAGATTTTCAAATTGACCACATTATACCAATGTCAGAAGGTGGCTTAACTAGATTGGAAAATCTCCAAGTGTTGTCGCCCAAAGCACACGCAGAAAAAACTCGGTTGGAGAATCTAAAAAGGTAGTGAGTCGCAAAGCTTGAACGAATCCGCAGTATAACAATTCGCTTGGAGCAGACTGCTGAAAGATATTGGTACTGAGTTCAAGGTTACTTGCAGGCGCTCAAACGAACCGTTATGGCGAATCGATAAGTCCATTAAGATTATCTATTTCAGTTCGAGATTAGGCAAGCGAATATAGTAGACTTCGTTGTTGAGTTCGGAGAGATTATTGGCGATCGCCCTCTAAAACACATCAAATCATTTGAGAATATTTGCTGATGAGTGAAATAGCGATCGTCTATAGCAAACTTTAACGGTCAAGTCATCGACATTTCCTGCTTGCCAAAGTTGTTCGTAGATCGCATTTTCACGATCTATGATGGCTTGCTGATAGTTGCGCTTCTAGGCGTTGCTTAATCAGGGTATGAAAAAAAATCTCTTTAAAATCCAAAAGCTTTGTGGATACTGGTTTATAGGAGGGTTCTATTTAGCTTTTCATACCGTAAATCAGCAACGCCAAAAGACTGAGTGCGATCGTTACTCGTTTCACCTCAAACTCCAATGAAGGATCGTTTGGAGAGAGTTGCTCGTAAATATGACGTTGCCAACCTAACATTAGCTTTGGTCAGGTTTAAGCTCGAATACCTAATTTTTTAGGTGACAGGCTTTTCCTCGTACATGATTGTACAAAACCTTGTTTGTTTTCTTCTCGTAAAACTTTCTGGCTCGGCTCGTTAGACTGCTTGTGCGAACAGACAATATACGAATATCCAGGCTCTGTGTTCCCTGCGAAAAAATCAACGAGGCTTGATTTTTTTAAAGGCTTTATGAGCATTAATTTGAGCAGTATCTGAGAAAATTTTAGGAGAATATTTTCGACAAAATTTTTCAGAAATTGTGTTTAAAACCTGGCAGAGTCATATTAAATTTAACTCTCTATATTTGCTGATGATAACAGTTCAATACTGGCTCGATATCTATCTTTGGATAGACAAAACTTTTAGCACAAACTAAAGATGCGAGAGCCTATATCGCCACCGATCTGCTAATCTGCAGTCGGGTCGGACGCGCTGCGCCAACTTAATAAATCTTAAATTTTGCTTGGGTAGGATATTGTAAAAAATCATTAAGTTTACAGTCAATTACGGTAGATTATAGTAAACTGCAAACAAAGTCTCGCACTCACCGATGCAGCCCGTTAAAAAGCCCTAGTAAAAAAGCAGATAGTCGCTCAAAACCAACGGTGAGAGTAGGCGAGTCAAATATTTGCCTGTAAAACCTACAACTACAGTCATATTGACATGGTTTAAAAGCTCTGGATCATGGCGATCGCCCGGATTGGCAAAATCACTACTATACTGCAATAATTGTCTGCGCTGTCAATGCCTAAATCTGAGATGCGATCGACAAATCACCTATTCTGTTTCCTAGAAATATTTGCCAGCGAAGGCGGCATACAATCCTACGTTAAAGACATTTTCAAAGCTTACCTGTCCATAACCGCAAACACGACCTCGCCGCCACAAGCTGAAGTTTTGCTGTTGCGAGATTCCGAAGAATGCAACAATCCTTACGAGTCAAGAAATCTGAAATTTTATTATCTCAAAACCGAGAATCTCTGGTTTGGTCGTCTTAATTTTGCTACAGTATTACTAACTCGCTTGCTGCAAAAACGACCGCAGCGGGTTTTTTGCGGTCACATCAAACTCGCACCGCTAATTCAAATTCTGTGCCAACCCTTGGGAATTCCCTACACAATTTTAACTTACGGCAAGGAAGTGTGGGAACCGCTTGGGCCCAAATATCAAACAGCAATGAGTAAAGCTGACAGTATTTGGACTATTAGCAGGTACACGCGCGACCGCACTTGCAAAATTAACCAATTAAATCCTGAAAAGTTCCAAATAGTGCCTTGTACGGTAGATGTAAATATATTTACGACTCGGCACAAGCCACAGGATTTATTAGAGCAGTACAATTTGGTTGGTGCTAAAATATTGATGACTGTAGCCAGATTGCGATCGAGCGATATTTACAAAGGCGTCGATGTCACAATTCAAGCTTTGCCGCAAATAGCCGAAACTTTTCCGAATGTGAAATACTTAGTTATTGGCAGAGGAGACGATCGATCTAGATTAGCCAAACTCGCTGATGACTTGGGAGTTACCGAAAGAGTAATATTTGCGGGTTTTGTACCGACAGAAAATTTAGCAGCACATTACCAGTTGGCCGATGCTTATGTAATGCCCTCCCAGGAAGGGTTCGGTATAGTTTATTTGGAAGCGCTGGCTTGCGGAGTACCCGTACTCGCGGGGGACGCAGACGGGTCAGCCGATCCGCTGCAAGATGGTAAACTGGGATGGCGAGTTCCCCACCGAGATTCAGCAGCAGTAGCGGTTGCTTGTGTGGAAATGCTGCGAGGGGAGGATAAAAGGTGCGATCGCCACTGGTTGAGGGAACAAACCCTCGCAAGATTTAGTGTTGAATCCCTTTGTCAATCATTACTAGGAATTTTTCAACCCTCTGACTCAGATAAGCTTATGCCGTAGAGAGCGGTTTCTGGGTGTACAATGGGAAAATTAACTCGATCGACAGCCTGAATTTGTGAGTAGGATAGAGGTGATACTAAACGGCAGTTTCGTATACTTTTGGTGACATTAAAGACATATTGGACAAAAAAACACCGTTTTCTTGTCTTTTGTGGGCTGCGACTGGTAAAATTAGTATCCGAAGAAGGCAGTCCTGACTCTCTCCCCAGCCTATGTACGCCCTAAAGCTAGAACTCAAACTCAACAATTCAGAACGTACAAGGATGGCGCGACACGCCGGTTACGCTCGGTTTTGCTATAACTTGGCTCGTACCCTTTACTTGGGCGTGATGGATATCAAAGTTAGCCGTACTCGAAAAATTGCCCTCATCAAAAAAACCTTCACAAACTTCATCAAAAAACAACCAGAATATCAATGGACTAACACTTTATCATCTCGCGTTTATCAAAATGCTTTCCGGGCCTTCAATAGCGCCCTAGAACGCTTTTTTAACGGGGTCAGTGGCTTTCCTAATTTCAAACGCAAGAAAGGCGGGGACTCCTTTACCGTAGACAGCAGCAATGGGCCAATATTTCTGAGAGCTGGAAATCGGATAAAAATTCCCACATTGGGAACGTTTCGCCTGAAAGAATCTATCGGGTACAACTGTTGCTCTCAAACATTTACCATCAGCCGTAGGGCCGAAAAATGGTATGTCAGTTTTACAATAAAAGCTGACAGAATCCCCCCTTTGTATCATGAAGTATGCGAACCGACAGGCATAGATTTAGGAGTTTCCACCTTTGCCACCTTGAGTGACGGTACGGTATACCAACTGCCAAATTCCCTAAAAAAAGCGAAAATCAAGCTAGGGAAACTACAGTACCGCAATCGAAACAAGCAATTAGGCAATAGAAAACTTGGGATTGAAGCCTCGAAAAACGCTCAGAAATTTTATCGCAATCAGGCTAAACAACACGCCGATATTGCTCAGGGGCGACGAGATTTCTTGCAGAAAACAACGACAGAAATCAGTCAGAAGTATGCTCACATCCGCATCGAAGATTTAAATGTTTCTGGGATGGTGGCCAATCACAAACTGGCTTCTTCAGTAGTAGACTCAGGATTTTATGAATTTCGACGCTTTCTCACTTATAAATCTCCCATTTACGGCACTGTTGTCGAACTGGTAGATAGATGGTATCCCTCATCTAAAACTTGCTCAAGCTGCAGCCACGTTCAACCGATGCCACTTCAAGCGCGAATGTTTGTTTGTGAGTCTTGCGGTAACAATTGTCATCGAGACTTGAATGCTGCGATTAATTTAGCATCAGTCCCAAAAGATCGAGTAAGGATGGCTAGTCCTGAATTAACGCCTGTTGAGTAGAAGGAGCCGACTCCCTACGCAGACACAGGAAATAAGTTTTAAGTGTCCGAGATGTCAGTCTTGTCCGCTTTATGTCAATCTTATGTAGCAGTTATGCCTACCTGCAAAGACACCCAAGGAGACCACCGTGAACCAAGGCAGCCCCAAAATATCTTTCAAGCTACCCCGTATTAGTAATTGGCTGATACTGCTGGGCATCGCGTGTTTGTTGGTGTCAATTGGTTTGGGTTGGGTAGTTAAATCAGTGTTGATTGTAGTAGCTTTTTTGTTGCTGACACCTGTGGTCGCATTTTTCGCGCTTCAGTGGTGGCTGAAACGCAATTTAATTGAAGATAAGTGTCCAGTTTGTCAATACGAATTTACAGCTTTAAATCAAACTCAGTTTCAGTGTGCCAACTGCGGCGAACCTCTGCAAATAGAGGAAGGTCATTTTAGTCGCTTGACACCGCCCGGTACGATCGATGTTACCGCAGTAGAAGTATCATCGGTTCAACAGTTAGAAGATTAACCATTGGGAATTGGGAATTGGGAATTGGGCATGGGGCATGGGGCATAGGGCATAGGGCATAAGTTATTTGTTGGTTGTTATTTGCTATTTGCTATTTGCTATTTGTTACCTGTTATTTGGTATTTGTTACTTGTTGGTTCTAATAACCAATTCTCCATGCCCGATGCCCGATTCCCGATGCCCGATTCCCGATGCCCGATTCCCGATGCCCGATTCCCGATGCCCGATGCCCGATGCCAGATGCCCAATGCGCGATGCCCAAAATTACTTTTCCAAGCGCACTGCATACCACTGCAAAAATTTTCCATACCCGACATCTAATTCACAATAAGTATCAATTAAATACTTGGCTTGAGCTTCCACGCCAGATATTTTATCCACCTCCTGCGGCAAATCTTCGTGTTCCTCGGCTAACACGGCTTTCAGCTTTTCTAACAGTTCCGCCGCAGTCAAAAACTGCTCTGGCTGGTTTGTTTCTAACACCACAAAGGTGTCTTCGTCATACAGTGACATAGTTTCAAAGGTTGAGGTTAATTATTTCTAAAGTTTCGTACACTTAAGCGAACCAAAGTATAAACTGCTACACAAATACTAGACAAGTCTCGACATTTGCTTCTTACTTCATCGGGAGCATGGGAGCGGTTATCCCTCAGT
>NZ_JAUBTT010000214.1:0-4197 GCF_036705125.1 Microcoleus sp. B7-D4 | reverse complement strand
ACAGCCAGACTTGTTAGGGACAACAACGCCCAAGCTGTGCCACCAGCAGAACGAGTGTATCCTCAGCATTTGATGGGTGTGGCGATTTCTCTGTTACAACAGGCTGATGTGGACTGGAGCCAAATCAAGAATGTTGAGCAGTTGCGTAAACAGTTAAACCTATTAAACCTTTAGACAATAAAGTGTATAAAGTATTAGTGAAGTGTGAGCTCTGGTAGTGCTGCCTGTTGCATAACTCCTGTCGTAGTGGGAAATATATTTTGGTGAAAGGAGACAACCTCTTGCGCTTTACTGTCCTTTTCTTCTCCCGTCTGAATCTAGGCGAGGGCTTTTTATTTGAGAGTTTTTGTCTCACAGGATGTCTAGTCAACATACCTTTGAAGTTAGTTTAAGCTGTGATGACTAGACATCCTCTAGATCACCCGCAAGGGAATGCTATCCATGCTGTCTGCCCAATACAATTACCTGTTGGCTGATAGATTTAATTGGTACGAACAAAATGTGCGATTCGTTTAGCCGAAACCGAACTCGGAGGATGGCTAGCAAGGTAGAACCTTGACAACTTGATAAACATGATGGTGAGGAAAGTAACCTAGAAATCCAAGTCCATCCCTCTTGGTATAAGAGTGAAAGCCATACCCTCACGGTAGCGACTAGCCATCAATCCGTGAAGCAGGGTAAAAGATAATCCGAAATAAGCCTGACATAAGGTTATCTGGCAAGGACTCATGGATACGCAAGAAAGCTACGTCTGAACTGTGGTCATCGTAGATTGGTGAAACAAGGCTGATACACCAAAGACAAAACAAGTCAACGAGTGAAGATAAGCGGCGTGTTTTAGTTGTGATATACCTCAAAATCACTCCCGCAGAGAGTAGCATCCTAAAAGTCCAAAACAATGTTTATCAGGAACGAAGTAACCTCTCGCTTGCTCCTTTGGAGGTCGAATACCAAAGGTAGGTGCTAACTACAAGCAACGAGTAGGAAAGATAGAGTCAGAAGCCAACGCTCAGGGTAATGCCTGAGATATGCAGACAGACTCACGTTTAACCGATTTGGATAGTTTCAATGTCAGAGGATTATTCAAGACAGTGGTCAGTAAAACTGAACTCATGGTGAACTGGAAAGATATACCGTGGAAGAAATTTCACCGTCATGTCTACCGCCTCCAAAAGAGAATATTCAAGGCAAGTCAACGTGGTGATGTTGGCACAATGCGACGACTCCAGAAGTTGTTGATGAAATCCTTTGCTGCTAAATGTCTAGCAGTCCGTAGGGTGACACAGGATAATCATGGTGTGCGACGTGAAGTCGTACATTAGGCGCATCTGCGCTGAATAACTGGAGAGCCGCCTCTCCCGGAGAACTCTCTCTCTCTGTCCCCACATAAAAGAGTGTCACACTCCGCCTACAACAGCAGTAAGTAATGAACCTGTTGGAATGCAAGGCATGAAAGCCCCGCAACTGATAGCCTAATTCGGTGAAAGGGCAAGGGGAAGACTGAAAAGGGTTAACGTTATGTGAACCACCGTAGATTCCGTTATGTCTAAAGAGTGAAATCAGGCTGATACACTCTAGCCAAAAAGGCAAGTGAGTAGGTTACTGGCAGCGCCTTGTGGCTAGTAACGAGAGAGCGAAACTCTCACCGGAATATAGGTGGAACCCAAATCGGTTGAAGGTTAAATGTACGAAACACGATAAACCCTACGGATTCTCAAGCCAGGTCGATGGCATGAGTAGGTTGACCGTAAGGAAAACGGAATTATCCAGAGGGTAGGGGATGCTGGAGAAAGCGAACGCTTCTGGTAATGCGGAAGATAGGGGTTCAGGCTTTGCCCCGCATCGAAAGATGGCAGACTTCCAGCGGGTCTTCAACGGTAAATTTTGCGTAAAGGAATTGAACCAACGTGAAAGATAGAGTCAGCAATGACATCGGAACGAAGGAACCGCTCAAGGGGTGGGCATCCATCAATTGGAAGCTCATCAAAAAGCGTGTCAGAAACCTGAGACGGAGAATCTACCGAGCAGCCCAGAACGGTCAGTGGAATAAGGTTAGAAGCCTCATGAAACTGATGCTTCGCAGTTACTCCAACCTGCTATTGTCAGTGCGAAGAGTCACTCAAGAAAACAAAGGGAAACAGACGGCTGGCATTGATGGTCAGACGGCTTTAACTCCACAGGAAAGAGTGAAATTGGTCAGAGAAATTCAGGAAAATACCTTATGGAAAGTCCGCCCAACTAAAAGGGTATACATACCGAAAGCCAACGGAAAACAAAGACCATTAGGTATCCCGACAATCAAAGACCGAATAGCACAGGCAATTGTCAAGAATGCCCTAGAACCAGTCTGGGAAACCAGATTTGAAGCCCAGTCCTATGGCTTCCGCCCCGGCAGAAGTTGCCATGACGCAATTGAGCAGACATGGATAAGACTAAACGCTCAGGGAAATGACAGATGGATACTGGACGCAGATATAAAAGGGGCGTTCGACAATATTAGCCACGAATACCTGCTCAATGCCATAGGAGAAATCCCTGGTAAAGAGCTAATCAAACAGTGGCTAAAAGCAGGATATGTAGAGGCAGAAATATTCCACGATACCGAAAGCGGAACGCCACAGGGAGGGATTATTTCTCCCTTATTGGCAAACATAGCCCTCGACGGAATGGAAAAATTCCTAAGTCAATATAAAAAGACGAAGGAATACAAATATACCGACTCAAAAGGTAGAAAAAGAACAGAGAGGGAACACAAACCCAAATATGGGTTTGTTCGCTACGCTGATGACTTCATCATCACCGCAGAAAATCGTGAGGATTTGGAAGCCATTAAACCCATCCTAGAAGAATGGCTAAATCAGAGGGGTTTAAAACTTAATGCGGATAAAACCCAAATCACTCATATTAATGATGGCTTCAATTTCTTAGGGTTCAATGTCCGACATTACAAGGGTAAATGCTTAATTAAACCGCAAAAAGAAAAGGTCAAAGAATTCCTGTCTGGAATTCAACAATGGCTGAATCAACACAAAACGGTAAAAGCAACGGCAGTTATCCAGCACCTTAGCCCAATCATTAGAGGATGGGGGAACTACTACAAGCACAAGGTCAGTAAGGAGACGTTTTCTTACGTAGACTACCGAATATGGCAAATGCTGTGGAAGTGGTCGCTAAGAAGACACCCGAAAAAGGGGAAAGGTTGGGTAGCCCAAAAATACTTCAGAACAATCAACGGGACGAAGTGGAACTTTGCCCAACCCTTCTTGAACAGACATGGTAGGGAAACATTAATAACCCTGCCGAAGCTGGCATACATCCCCATAGTACGCCATGTCAAAGTCAAAGACACGGCATCTCCCGACGACCCAACACTCACCAAATACTGGCAAGACCGCCAATCCAAATACGGGAAATCGTACTGGGCAAAAGGCTCAAAACTCTATAACGTAGCGGTTAACCAAAATTGGAAATGTCCAGTATGCGGTGAACACTTGTTCAATGGAGAAGAACTGCACACTCATCACAAAAATAGGGTGGTAGATGGAGGAACAGACAAGGCCCAAAACCTTGTTCACCTTCACAAAGCCTGTCACAAGCACATACATACAGGCAAACGCTCTGAGGTTTTGGAGGCTTGAGCCGGATGATGGGAAACTGTCAAGTCCGGTTCTTAGGGGCGCGACCTGAAAGGTCGTTTGGCACGTGGAGCCTACTCCACTAAGGGATTCACACCCCTTACTCTCACGTAAAAGACTCTATTCTCAGAGTCCGGTCACGGTCAAGTAGGTAACGAAACAACTGGAGTGCAGACCACGAATGTAGCCGAAGCTGACAGCCTAAGTCGGTCAGGAGCTAGAGAGAGTTCTCGAATGGTGAACGAAAGTGAACTATCGTTAAACGGCGTAATACCGGGAGTGTCCAAATAAGGCTGATAGGACATTATGGGTGGATTTATAACTCCCTTATTTATGAGTCGTGTGAACTTAAACCCATCGCTGAACTAGATAGCACCTAACCGAGAATGTAAAACCAAACGATACGACAGGGTAAGTCCTACAGAGTCTAGGAGAGGTCGAAAACTCCTAGTAGGTCTAAGGTAACGAGGACACAACTTTCTGGAGGATAGAGGAAGGGTTAAAAAGCGAATGCTGAGTTGTAATGATTCAGATAGGAGTTCAAAATTTGCTCCTGAACGAA
>NZ_JAUBTT010000213.1:0-4198 GCF_036705125.1 Microcoleus sp. B7-D4 | reverse complement strand
ATCTCTTGTTTCATCTGTCGAAATAATTCTTAAAGAATTTGGAGATAATTATGTAATTAATTTTGCTTAACTACTTAACACTGTTGGTTAGCTTTGGGGTTTGAAACTGTAACGTAATTCTTGGACAGAGTTACCCATTGATGGAATTTTGGGGTAACTCTCTAGCCAGCCTCTCGATAACGTCACTAAGACTGCTTGCAGTAAGTTCAACTTGCTTGAACTCTAGCCACTTAGTAGCAGTCTCGGTCAGACTTAGGTTGACTTTACGCTTAGGCTCGCTGTAGATCTTTTTTCTAGGCATTTTGTCATTCCGCATTAATTCCGCATACAATAAGAGTAAGGCAGAAATGAGGTAAAAGCAAATGTTACTCAGCTTCAGGACGGAATTAAAGCCTAACAATAAGCAGGTGACTAGATTTCGGCAACATTGCGGGGTAGCAAGACACGCTTACAACTGGGCGAATTCAATCATCCTTGAAACCTTGAAACTCAGGGAAGCCGACAAAACGGTTAAGATTCCTTCCGCTATCGATCTTCACAAGCGTTTAGTAGGGGAAATTAAACCTCTGCATCCCTGGTATTACGAGTCATCTAAGGCAAGTCCGCAGCAGGCTCTGACTGAATTGAGAACGGCTTGGGATAGATGCTTCAAAAAGGTATCTAACCAACCTATAGCCTTTCTCAGAAAGATGAGGTACAATAACAGCAGTGTGTAAACCAGTTAAAAATATTTGACGATGTAACCTGACCGAACGCAAACTAAGAGTGCTTTTGCTAATTCTTGATAATTAGTAGTCTTGATAGAACGGAGAATGATTTTAAGTTTTGACCACAGATTTTCAATGGGTGAAAAATCTGGTGAATAAGGTGATAAGTATATTAATCTTGCCCCTTTTTTTTTGATCGCTTTTTTCACTTCTTCTCCCAAGTGAATGGGACAATTATCCATCACTACACAAGCCCCTTTCCATAGTTTTGGCACAAGTTTCCTGATAATAAAAGCTTCAAATGTAATTGCATCAGTTGGGCCTATTAGATTAACCGATGTCAAAATTTCATTGACTGACATTGCTCCAATTATTGAGACATTTTTGCCACGTTTAGTTGGTTTTGGCCCCTTGGCTCTTTGACCTTTTAAAGCTCTGGCATATAACCTAACCATTGCCAAATTAACTCCCGATTCGTCAATGAATATTAAGTCGTTCAAACTAATCTTTTTTATTTTTTGCCAGAACTCACATCGCAGGAGTTGAACTCGGTCGGTGCCTTTGTCCGAGGGGAAGAGAGTTTTTTTTTGACAGTAATATCTAAGAGTTTTATCATTCTTGCTATTGTCGCTCTACTAACGGAAAATCCAATTTTCCCATAAAGTAAATAACGAAGTTCTTCAAGAGTAGCATCATTGTTTACTTCAATCAATTGGGCACTCGATGAGTAGTGGCTCTGCATTCAGTTTGCCTTTGACTCCACATCGGTCAGTTCGCGGAGTAATGTTTTTTGTTTCACGATATTGTTTAAGCAATTTTTGTACAAAACTCAGGGCAGAGCGAAAAGCGCTTAGCTATTGCTTTTTGTGAAATCGGTTCAGTATGATAAGTATCAAGGATTTTTTGCCTAAAATCAATCGAATAAGCTTTCATTTTTAACAATGTATGAAGAGGAGTACAAATTTACTTTTTGTGAGTCAAGCAGCTCGTGCTGTCAAAAAAATGCTATTATGTATGCTATCGCTTTCGCGTGGCTTGTGCGTAACCATGTAATTATAGTTCGTTTGCTCTGATATTCTCTGCTTTATCCTCCTGAGTGAGTGTCAGTAACATTATACCTCATCTTTCCGAGAAAGGCTATAGGTTCAAGAAAAAAGGTGTGTCAGGTGAATCTTTCTACCTAGAGCAAGGAACCAAAGCAAAACCAGGAATTAATAACGATGGCAAGCGTGTCAAGTTACCTAAAATTGGTTGGGTTAGGCTGCACGAACCATTACCAATTACGGCATTTCACAACTGTGTAATCAGTCGAAAAGCCGACAGATGGTTCATTGCTTTTAAATACGAAATTGAACAGCCCGCAACTCCACCTGACCGTCCTACTGCTGGTGTCGATATCGGCATCAAAGAATTAGCTGTTTGTTCTAACGGTCAAGTCTTTGCCAATCCCAAAGCTTACCGTGGGATGAGTCGTAAAATGAAACGCCTGCAACGCCGTGTTAGCAAGCGAGTCAAAGGGTCTAACAACCGCAATTCGGCAATCGCTAAACAAGCCTTGCTGCACCTAAAAGTGTCAAACATCCGAAAAGACGCCATTCACAAGCTGACAACTTACCTCGCCAAAAACCACAGTGAGGTCAAGATCGAAGACTTGAATGTCAAGGCATTTTTGAAGAACCACAAGTTAGCTGGTGCAATCGCTGATTGCGGAATGTACGAATTTAAGCGGCAATTGGAATATAAAACCCAAAAGTTTAACTCCGAGTTGACGCTTGTAGAGCGATTCTTCCCTAGCAGTCAAATTTGCTCAAGTTGCTGCAATCATCGGCACAAGATGCCGTTGAAAGTCCGAGTTTTTGAATGTCCCGATTGCGGAAATATTCAAGACCGTGATTTAAACGCAGCCAAGAAGTGCGATTCGTTCAGTCGAAACCGAGCAATCGGGGGATGACTGGCTTCTACAGGGTAATCCATCAGGATTGAGTTCGCACTTTAATCCCTTGTAGATGACAACTTCATAACTTTACAGGTGAACGTCAGTATCCTAGAAAGCGTCAAGTCCTGTCCCTCAAACGTAGAGGTGAAAGCATATCCTCCACTGTAGCGACTAGCCATCAATCGGTGAAGCGAGGATAAAAGCGGAAAGAACTACTAGCCTAAAAGTGGTATCCCGTAAGCAAGTTCCTACGGATAGCGAAAGCAAAGTCACTGTTTGAATCATCGTTATTGCGACCCAGCGAAATAAGGCTTCTCACGCTGGTAGTCCCAAAAGGGCATTAGTACAGGGTGGTATGAGGATTTCAATCGACATACCTACGTTACCCAAAAACTCGGTGAAGAGGTGGCATCCTAACGGAACAAACCAATGGTTATGAGGAACGAAGTAACCCACCTGATTACTCTCGGAGAGGTCGAATACTTCGAGCAGTCAGCTAAGACGAAACATCTGGATTTCCAGGTAACAGGTGGTAGAGATTGAGTCAAAAGCCAACGCCTCACTGTAATGGTGAGGATATGCTAACGGACTCACGGTAATACGGATGATATAGCTACAATTCGCAATGAATATGTTATGAACACGGCAGAAAAACCGATGTATGAATGGAACGATATCAACTGGCGAAAGCTAGAGCGTAACGTTTTTAAATTGCATTCATCGGATATATCAAGCGTCTAATCGTGGTGATGTCAAGCTAGTACGCAGACTCCAAAAACTGTTGATAAGCTCTTGGGCGGCAAAAGCCGCTTCGGTTCGTCGGGTAACTCAAGATAATCACGGCAAGAAGACGGCAGGGGTGGACGGCGTTAAATCGCTGACCCCAAAGCAACGTTTCGCCCTGATAAACAAAATATCATTGGGTTGTAAGGTTAAGCCAACACGCCGAGTTTGGATACCCAAACCAGGGACAGGTGAGGAAAGACCTTTAGGTATACCGACAATGGAAGACCGAGCGATGCCGCGCGTTAGTCAAACTGGTGTTAGAACCAGAATGGGAAGCGCGATTTGAACCTAACTCATATGGGTTCCGACCCGGACGCTCATGCCACGATGCGATAGGAGCAATATTCAGTGCGGTACACAATAAATCCAAGTATGTGTTGGATGCCGATATTAGTAAATGCTTCGACCGTATTAATCACGATGCACTTCTCAAAAAATTGAATACTTATCCTACCCTACGGAGACAAATCCGAGCTTGGTTAAAAGCTGGTGTAATGGATGGAAACAAGCTGTTCCCAACTGATGAAGGGACACCACAGGGTGGGGTGATTTCACCCCTACTCGCAAATGTTGCCTTACATGGAATTGAGGAATTGATTAGGGGTTTAGCCCCAAAATTCGATATGAAGCGACCTGATAACACTCAATTGGGTGTTAGAGATAAGCTTAAATCGTTTTCATTGATAAGATACGCAGATGACTTCGTGAGCGCGACACGATGTCGCATGTTGTGAGTGAGGAGGTGACTTCTCTAGGTTAGTGTCCAAAC
>NZ_JAUBTT010000065.1:0-51292 GCF_036705125.1 Microcoleus sp. B7-D4 | reverse complement strand
ATTTTCCACTCCTAAAAAAGCAGTTTTTTGAGTAATATTACTGATTGACAAATGCAATTAAGTCTTAACTTGTCACCCATGATACGACCCTAACGCATGTCGGAGGATATGTCCCGGACATGGACTTGGGTTCAGGGACGGCAAAGTCTGCAAACGCAGTGAGTAAATTCTTACGATCGCATCGCATTTTGAGCAGGATGCGATCACCTATCCCTAACCTACAGGAGTACCGTTACCACTGGATATTTGCCGACTGCTCCCGACTTTGAGATGTAAATCGTAGCTTGCGGGTTGCGTAGCGACATCGACTCCACCTAAACTGGCTACCGTCTCTGCCACCCCTACCATCGCCACTGCCACGCTGCGAAGTGCACCGTGACATGGCTGCTCTCACCCCCCCCCAGCATTTAATTACGAATTATTAAGAAATTTCATTAAAGTTAAAAATATATCTAAAGATAGATGTATATTAACAAGGACATAGATAAAAGGGCATTTACAGTCAGAGCAAAACTTGTTCCGGGTAAAACCGGAAAAAGCTGCTCAGTTCAGTACGATCTACTATCACCTAGCATCATGGAATTAAAAGCATCGTCCACTATTGTAATGGCTCCGAAATCAGTGTCGATAGTTAAAATGCAGAGGGACAGCCAGACTATTCAAGCTATTGGCAATTGCTCATCTGTTTTCAAGACACTTCGACTTGAACAAATTTCCGCATCAAAGTACCCAGTCTGGAATTATTTTGATGAAGGGATAAGGGTAAAATTGATTGCCAGTGTCAAGGAGCATGGCATCATCACGCCGATACTAGTGCGGCCAGGGGGAGAAAACCACTATTAGTTGGTAGCGGGAAAACATCGCTATAAAGTACCCAAGGCTGCTGGACTAATGGAAGTGCCTGTGGTGATAAGAGAAAGGAGCGATGCTGAAGCTATGCACTACGCCCTGATGGAAAACTTGCAGCGCGAGGATGTGAACGTCATTGAGGAAACCGAGGAAATTTTGCAACTGCTGGAAATGAGCCTGCAAACTGACCCAGAACCTGTTCTTTCGTTGCTCAACCGGGTGGCTAATAAAACAAGAGGGCTTACGGATAACGTTATCAGTAATGAAGATGGGCAAGCTATCTAACGGGTTTTTCAACCCCGGCAGGCTTTCGCCGGAGTCATTCCGAACCAACCGTGTGCCCCTTCTGAGACCGGACATTCTAAATGCTATTTGTCAGGGGCCAATCGAATACACGAAGGGAAAAGCGATGACTAAAGCTAAAGATGCTGAAATCAGGGTAAAAGTTCTTCAAGAGGCAATTACTAATTTGCTTTCCTCAAGTGAAGTTCGAGAGCTAGTCAAGACGCAACAATTACCAGTTCAAGGAAAAGAATGGCAAACTCGTATCGAAGCTATTACAAAAAAAATTAATAAACTCCAAGCATGGGACAACGCCGATAAGCATTCTAAAATCAAACCACTGCTTCAATAAATAGAGTCTGTCCTGTCAGATAAGTATGAAGCTTAACTGTGTTTACTTATTCTTTTGTTCGGGTGAAGATTTAAAAGCGCTAAGTAGGTAGACGTAATTAAAGTCAACTTCAATAATTACAGAAATCCTTGCTGTGAAAGTCTTTCAGTCAAACCGAATAGGAAGATATTGTTGTTTATCTACTTATATCTAGAGTTGTCACCGTGACTGAGGAGAAGAAAGCAGCGACCGCATTATTTAGTTACACATTGCGGTGGTTTTGTCCAATCGAGGGATGGAGTCTGTAATGTAGATTACCTCGTAGGCTACTTAAAAAACTTGCTTGCAAATGAACAACCCCTAAACTCAAGTCAACCAGTTAACAAATTGTAAACCGTTTAATGAATACCAAAAAGCTTGAACCTAATGGGTTCCTGAATAAAGTTTCAACTTTGGTCGATATCCTGCAATACCGAACACTTTATCAACCAGACCAAATTGGTTTTACCTTTTTAAAAGAGGGTGAAACTAAAGACTTGAGTTTGACTTATAAAGCATTAGATCGACAGGCACGTAGTATCTCTACATTGTTGCATCGTTCAAATGCTTTTGGGCAAAGAGTTCTGCTTCTCCATCCCCCTGGGCTGGAGTTCATTGCAGCATTCTTTGGGTGTTTATACGCAGGTGCCATTGCAGTACCGGCTTATCCACCGCGAGCCAATCAGTCAATACAGCGATTGCAAACGATCGCAGCCGATGCTCAGGCAAGCTTTGCGCTTACCACAACATCTCAATTGTCCAGTCTGGAGCAACGCATCGCATCCAATCCATATCTGGCAACAATGAAATGGTTGGCAACTGACAACCTAGACAGTAACTTAGCCGGGGACTGGCAACCACCAGCAATCAGTCAAGATACATTAGCGTTTCTCCAATACACATCAGGTTCTACAGGCACGCCCAAAGGTGTAATGGTAAGTCATGGCAATTTACTGCACAATCTGGCTCTGATCAATCAAAGTTTTGAGGCATCTCCTGACAGCCGAGGCGTAATTTGGCTGCCACAGTATCACGATATGGGGTTGATAGGGGGAATCCTCCAGCCATTGTTTGGCGGCTTTCCAGTGATGCTCATGTCACCTGCCATATTCGTACAAAAACCTTGGTGCTGGTTGCAGGCGATTTCCCGCCACCAAGCAACCATCAGTGGGGGACCGAATTTTGCATACGATTTATGTATTCGCAGAATTACTTCAGAGCAGCGAAAACATCTTGACCTGAGTAGTTGGGAGGTCGCGTTTACTGGAGCAGAACCAATTAGGGCTGAAACCTTAGAGCGATTTACAAAGACATTTGAACCCTGTGGTTTTCGCAGCTCGGCATTCTACCCCTGCTACGGTATGGCAGAAGGAACCCTGTTTATTACAGGTGGATTAAAAGCGAACCCTCCCTTGATTCATACAGTGGATGCAGAAGCTCTACCACAGAATCAAGTTTTAGAACTACCTGAGCAGCAAGTCAAAGTTAGAAAGTTAGTCGGCTGTGGTCATGTTCGCTCTGAGCAAAAAGTGTTGATTGTAAATCCCGAAACTCTAACCGAATGTCCTGATGAGCAAATCGGAGAGATTTGGGTTGCGAGTGGAAGTGTGGCACAGGGTTATTGGAACAAACCGGAGCAGACAGAGCAAATCTTCCAGGCTTACCTCTCAGATAAAAGGGAAGGCCCCTTCCTCCGTACAGGGGATTTAGGTTTTCTGCGACATGGAGAACTGTTCTTTACAGGCCGTCTCAAGGATTTAATTATCATCCGGGGGCGTAACCACTACCCACAAGACATTGAATTGACTGTCGAACAAAGCCATCCTGCCATCCGTCAACCGGGCTTTACCGCAGCATTCTCGGCTGAAGTGGATGGTGAAGAGCGCTTAGTAGTAGTAGCTGAGTTAGATCGACGCTATCGAGAACGGCAGATTTCAACCAATAAAGACAGGATTGAGGTAGAGCTAAGTGATGAAGTCAAGAGTCCTCAATCGTTCGATGCCACAGCAGTAATTAAGAGCATCCGGCAAGCTGTGGGACAGCAACACGAATTGCAAGTGTATGGAGTGCTATTGCTAAAGACTGGCAGCATTCCCAAAACGTCCAGTGGTAAAATTCAGCGTCATGCTTGTCAGGCAGCATTCTTAGCTGGAACCCTGAAAGTTATCAGCTCTAGCATTATTGGCGAAACAGAGGGATCGGCTAACAATACAACCAACACGCAACCCATCTCATCAGCGGCTCTTCCAATCCACGATCCAGAGGTTTTAGCTTCTGATTTGGGAGATCGCATTGCCGCAATTCTGGGTATTGCCCGCGATCATCTGAGCTTAGACCAGCCACTGAGTAAGTTTGGGTTAGATTCTCTCAAAGTAGTTGAAATTAAAAATTATGTTGAAACCCACTTTGGTCTGATTTTACCGATTGAGGTATTTTTAGACGAGATCACCATTGAAAAGCTGGTCAGCCAAATTCGATCGGGAGCAACATTACCTACCCCAAGTCTGCAATCTAGCGGAGTCCCAGTCCTATCCAGGCCATCTTCCCAGAACAACCTAGATGTGTTTAACAGATCCGCTAACCCCAGCGCTGGGATTGCTAAAACAGGGATGCAATTCAGCTTATTCTACTTCTCCAGTAATGAAGCAGAGTTTGCAGACGATAAATACCGTCTCTTAATTGAAGGAGCGAAGTTTGCAGATCAAAACGAATTTGCAGCCGTTTGGGTGCCAGAACGGCATTTCCATGCCTTTGGCGGGCTTTACCCAAATCCATCGGTTTTGGGTGCAGCCTTAGCAATGGTGACTAAGCGGGTTCGCATTCGGGCAGGTAGCGTCGTCCTACCCTTGCAAAATCCAGTTCGTGTTACTGAGGATTGGTCTGTTGTAGATAACCTATCTCACGGTAGAGTAGATCTCGCCTTTGCTGCTGGTTGGAATCCCAACGACTTTACGCTGGCTCCAGAAAATTATCGCAACCGCACAGAGGCTATGTTTTCAGGTATGCAAACCGTGCAACAACTTTGGCGCGGAGAATCAATTGCATTACCGAATGGGGTTGGCAAGTCAGTTCAGATTAAAATTTACCCCCTCCCCAAGCAACGGAACCTATCAGTTTGGACAACCTGTACTGGAGGCAAAGAACGTTTTATTGAAGCGGGTGCTGCCGGTACTAACGTTCTTACTGCTCTTTTGTTCCAATCTATTGAGGAATTAGCTGAAAAGATCGCCCTGTATCGAGAAGCGAGAGCCCAGCACGGTCACGATCCGAAAACAGGGCATATCACCCTCATGCTCCATACCTTTGTTAGTGAGGAATTGAAAACAGTTCGCAGTAAGGTTCGAGAACCATTTATCGAGTATCTCAAAACATCAGTTGGATTATGGCGTCAGGGGTCCGATAACTTAGATGATTTATCGCCACAACAACAGGAAGACTTGTTGAACTATGCCTTTGAGCGCTACTACCAAACCAGCACTCTATTTGGTACTCCAGATAGCTGTTTGGAAATGGTTAATCGCCTCGCACGGATTGGAGTCAATGAGATTGCTTGTCTGATTGATTTTGGGGTTGATATTGATTCAACGATGGCAGGTCTTTACTCGCTCAAAAAGCTAAAAGCTATTTCTACCAAATCTGATGAAAGTTTGGCAACTAACGCAGCGTTCACTACTATTTCTCATCATTACGATGCTGTTTCTAAACTCAATGATGTTTATGCGTTCGATGAAAGTTTTCTAACTTTTGGTATCTTTCCAGAAAAAGTCCCAAATTTTTCTTGGATTTCCACGTTTTATAATCCCCAAGCTTATCCAGAACACGCTCAGATAGCGCTTCAGTCCCAACTTGAGTTGAGAAATATATTATTCGGTGATATTGATTTCTCAACCATTTCAAAGGTACTGGATTTCGGCTGTGGCCATGCGTCAGACCTCATCCGTCTGGGAAAAACCTATCCTCACTTGCAGCTTACGGGTTACACGATATCTGCTAAACAAGCGGAAACCGATAGCCAGAAGATAGAAAAACTTCAATTGCAAGAGCGCATCAATATTTACAACCGGGACAGTGCTAAAGATGCTTTCCCCAATCGCTACGATCTAATCTTTGGCTTTGAAGTGGCTGTCTATGTCAAACAAAAACAAGATTTATTCCTCAACATCTCCAGCCATTTAAATGAGGGAGGAACGCTACTGTTAGCTGAGTTTATCAGTAACACATTTTCCTCAATTGACCATCAGGGAACCTCGTCTTACATTATCACAACCAAAGAGTGGGTTGAGGTATTTTCTGTCAACAATCTGAAGGTTGTGAATTGTGTTGAAATCAGCCAAGAAGTTGCCAACTTTCTCTATGATCCTAACTTTCAAAAAAATTTAGAGAACCTTGCTCCCGAACTCGTTGATGCCGTTGTTAATGCACATTTTACTTCTTGGGATAACTTAGGAAAGCTGCTGGAAAGCCAGTTAGCCAGCTATGTATTGATTGTGTTGCAGAAGGACAGTAACCTATCGCAAGATGACATCAAAACGCTCAATCAAAACTCCTTAAGTTCGCCAACACCCTATGCAATGCTTGAGCGATCGGCTTTAACAACTCCTGAAATTTTCCTAAAACATCAGAAGGAGAAAGCCACTTCCCCTAAGAACCATTTGCAAGCCTTACTGAACAAACAGATATTCTCAAATGACGAGACACTTCACTCCACTGTGGTTGATTTGAAGGCTGAAGCAGTTCTCGATGAAACGATTCGTCCTGCCACTCCTCTAACTGAACCCGTCATCGACCCTACCCACATTTTCTTAACCGGAGCAACAGGTTTTCTGGGAGCATTTTTGCTCTACGAACTCCTCGAACAAACCTCCTCTCAACTTCACTGCTTAGTAAGGGCAGCTAACCCAGAACGAGGAATGCAGCGAATTCGCGAGAATCTGCAAACCTATGGGTTGTGGCGTGATCGCTTCAATGATAGAATCGTGGCAGTTGTCGGCGATCTATCTCAGCCGTGGTTAGGATTAACCCTAGAGCAATTCGACTCGTTGGCACGGCAACTCGATCTGATCTACCACAACGCTGCCTACTTAAATTTTGTCTATCCCTATGC
The DNA here is from genome assembly GCF_036705125.1 of Microcoleus sp. B7-D4. Lineage (NCBI taxonomy): Bacteria > Bacillati > Cyanobacteriota > Cyanophyceae > Oscillatoriales > Microcoleaceae > Microcoleus > Microcoleus sp. B7-D4. Next base: position 44,687 of record NZ_JAUBTT010000065.1, on the reverse strand, counting down.
AGCCCTGAAGCCGATTAATGTGTTGGGTACTCAGGAGGTGTTACGACTAGCCTGCCAAAGTAAAACTAAACCCGTTCATTATATTTCCAGTACGGCGGTATTTGACGCATCAAGCTATGGCTCAAAGATTGTCACCGAACAGGAAAACCTCGACCATTCCAGGGAAATTGCAGTTGGTTATGCTCAGAGTAAGTGGGTAGCGGAAAGGTTAGTATCCATTGCTGGCGATCGCGGATTGCCGATCTCGATCTATCGACCTGCCTGGATTTTTGGACATAGCGAAACGGGTGTCTGCAACAAGGAAGACTTTATCTGCCGACTAATGAAAGGTTGCATTCAAATGGGTGTAGCGCCGGAGATGGATTATGTATGGAACATCTCACCCGTTGATTATGTTAGTCAGGCAACTGTTCATCTATCGAGACAGCAGGACGGACTCGGCAAAATTTTTCACTTAATTAGCCCCCATCCCTTACACTGGAATCAGCTCGTGGACTGGATGCGATCGCTAGGCTATTCTATCGATCGGCTTCCTTATGTAGAGTGGCAGTCTAAGCTAAGAAATTTATTGCCCACTGAGGAGAATCCCTTATATCCTCTCATCCCTCTATTTCTAGGGCATTGGACAAGTGATAAATTAACCATAGCACAGCTTTACCGGTCGGGGAGAATGCCCCAACTAGGCTGCCCAGAAACTCTCAAGGCTCTTGTTGGAAGTCAACTCGACTGTCCGCCGGTGAACTCTGATTTGCTGAATACTTACTTCGCTTATTTTCTTAAGAGTGGCGTGTTGGAGAAACCGTCTGAACTTTGTAACTCGCAAATCTCATTAAATAAAGCAGACCTAGCTCCCCTCATCTCTCAACAGGAGGCTCTAAAACCCTCTGAAGTAGACTCTATTACAAGCTGGTTAGTTTCCCAAGTGGCGCAACAGTTAAGGGTTCAGCCAGAAAACATTGATACTCGCGAACCATTGACCTGCTACGGTCTAGATTCCGTTCAAGCTGCAAGCCTTCTCAGTGCATTAGAGGAATGGCTGGGGTACGAGCTTTCTCTCGATCTGTTGAACAGCTATCCAACGGTTGAAGCACTAAGCCAGCACCTCGCTCAACATACGCATGCAGATAAGACAACCAATCGAGCAAACACCAGTTTAGGCCCGATACCCGGCAAGCAGCCCAATCTTCTCCAAAAAATCACTGCTTATCTGTTTTGGGGGCTTGTAAAGCTGTTATATGAGCAGTGGTTTCAGCTTCGCTGCTGGGGATTTGAAAACATTCCTCATGATCGACCTTACTTGGTTGCTGCCAACCACACCAGCCATCTGGATGGGCAAGCCATTGCAGTGGCACTTGCGAAAAATGGTGATCGTATTTCTATCCTGGCAGCTAAAGATTACTTTTTCGATCACCCTCTGAAAAGCTGGTTCTGTAAAACCTTCTTGCACATGATTCCATTAGAGCGACAAGGCAACTTTCTCGAAGGAATGCAAGAATGCCAACAAACTTTAGCCCGTCACAAGCCTGTATTGATATTTCCAGAGGGAACTCGCTCTCTTACCGGAAAAATTCAGCCTTTTCAACCGGGACTGGGGTGGTTGGCGTTGCAGTTAAATGTGCCTATTCTCCCTGTTTACATCGGAGGGACTTACGAAGCTTTACCAAAAGGCAAATGGTTGCCTCGCCAACATCCCATCCGAATCATAATCGGTAAACCCTTAGAGGTATTTTCTTACAAAGCTAAACAAGGGACTATGCCGGATCGAGAAATTTGTCAGGAAATTGTGGATGAGGTGCAAGCTGAACTCACTCAACTCCGAGATAAATGACCAGTCTGAGTAACAAAGGAGAGTACAATTCTTGTCTTTAACCGCAGCCTTTTTTGATGTCGATGGTACTTTGGTAAAATCCACTGTAGTGGATTACTACCTTTACTTAGCAACCCAAGGGGTATCTCCTCTACAGCGATGGTGGACAACTGTACAGTTAGCTAGTAAAGTCCCCTACTACCTGCTACTGGATTCTCTGAGTCGTGATTACTTTAATCAAATGTTTTATCGTAATTACCGAGGAATCTCTGTTGAACATTGCCAAAGATGGAGTCAGATCCACTTCAAAGAAATGATTTATCCCCGATTGTTTCCTGCTGCTCTAGATTGCATAGACCTGCATCGAGAACAGGAAAGACAAATTGTGCTAGTGACGGGCTCTTTGGATTTTATTATCGCTCCGTTGAGTGAATTTCTGGATGCTAAGGCACTTACAGCTTGTCTTCAAGCTGTGAATGATAAATATACGGGAAAATTAGTAGGCGTTCCCTTGATAGGAAAGGAGAAAGGCAGAGCCATGCAAGAATTCGCTTTAGAACAGGGAATTGATCTTACCCAAAGCTATGCCTATGGAGACAGTGCTGCTGACTTACCAATGCTTCAAATGGTTGGATACCCGGTAGCCGTGAATCCAGACTCGACTCTCTATCGATTTGCTAAAAAAAACAAATGGGAGGTTCAATATTGGAAGACGTAAAGCCAACCCGATAACAATTTCTATTAAAGCACTCGGATGATATGACCAGTCTAAATGAATTTGGCAGAAAGGAAACAAATCTCGATGCAAAATATGCGACATGAGTTCAATGTGCGACCATCCCCAATAATCGGGATGGGAGCTATTGTCAAAAGGATTTAGACGCGCTATACTAACTAAACTCTCATTTAAAATGGGGTTGATATTAATGTAATGTTAGCAATTTGTTACCGAAAAAGCATCTCTCGCTATTTGATGATGCGTACTCTAACTCCATACTGGACAGAAATTGGTACAGGCAATTTTTCTCTAATTCAACTTGCTAACATTCCAGATCCGCCTCTTCCTAGTGAAGAGTGGGTGCGAATCAGTCCCCGAGTCAGTGGTATTTGTGGCTCAGACTTAGCAACCATTCAAGGGCAAGGAAGCGTTTACTTTTCCCCATTTATCTCTTGTCCGTTTGTCTTGGGCCATGAAGTAGTGGGGGATGTGACAGAAATTGGTAGTGCAGTGGACGGAATTCAGATTGGCGATCGCGTCACGATTGAACCTGCTTTAGGTTGCCAGGTACGGGGAATTTCTCCGATTTGTCCAATGTGCTCTCAAGGAAATTATGCTAATTGTGAAAACATTACGCGAGGCATTATTGCGTCTGGGATGCAGACGGGTTACTGTCAAAGCACAGGTGGGGGTTGGAGCCATGCATTAGTTGCCCACCAATCCCAATTGCATCGGGTGCCAGAGTCTTTATCGGATTGGGAAGCCGTGTTGATTGAACCCTTTAGTTGTGCAATTCATGCCGTCTTGAAGGTAGATTTACAAGCCGACCAAACGGTTCTGGTGATTGGCTGTGGTGCGATCGGACTGCTCACTATTGCTGCTCTTCGAGCAGTGGAGTTTCAGGGACGGGTGGTGGCGATAGCAAAATATCCTCATCAAGGGGAGATAGCGCAAACCTTGGGAGCCGATTCCGTTCTTTATACAAGCAGCAAACTCTACTCTGAGGTGAGCGAAGTTTTAAACATTGAATCTTTTCAACCAGAGTTGGGAAAACCTGTCTTTACCGGTGGCGCTGACTGCAGTTTTGATTGTGTTGCCAGTTCTACCACCCTGGATGATGCTCTACGCTTCACCCGTCCACATGGGAAAGTTGTGCTGGTAGGGATGCCTGCCGTTCCTCACGGTGTAGATTGGACATCCATTTGGTTTAAACAACTCCAAGTGATGGGAGCCTATGCTTACGGCATCGAAACCTATAGTGAAGAACGCATTCATACCTTTACCTTGGCCATGCAACTTATGCAACGACTAGAAGGAAAGTTGCGTTGCTTAATCACAGGTTGCTACAAATTGCCAGATTATCGAGAGGCACTCAAAGCAGCAATGCATCCGGGTCACTCAAAATCCATCAAAACTCTTTTTGACTTACGGGAAGATTAACCATTATGAGTCTCATTTCACCGAATGACAATAAAACCTTCGATCGCTCTAATTGCGTCAAAACCCTAGAGAAGAGCGAAAAGATTCTATTCCACTACGGCGAAGGATTCATGTATGAGCCTGTACCTGCTGGTACGCGGGTCATTTATCCACCGCCTTCGATTGAGTCGATCCAAGATGTTGATGCCGCCATTGAATACGCCATAGAGAATCCCCTGGGGTGCGACCCGCTATCGGCACAGCTAAAGCCGGGAATGAAAGTTACAATCGCCTTTGACGATCTCTCGGTTCCGCTTCCCTCGATGCGAGCACCTGATATCCGACAGCGAATCATTGAGAAGGTGTTGCAAAAGTTAGCTGATGCAAGAGTTAGTGACATCCACTTGATTGCAGCACTGGGTCTACACCGACGGATGACTCCCGCCGAACTTAAGCACGCTCTAGGCAAGAATATTTTTAACGCTTTCTATCCAGATAAGCTTTATAACCATGATGCGGAGGACAAAGACAATATCGCCTTTTTGGGTAAGACCGAAAAGCACGAGGTAGTAGAGGTGAACCGACGAGCGGTTGAGTCTGACTTGTTGATTTACGTCAACATCAACATTGCTTCTCAGAGTGGCGGACATAAAGCCATTGCAACGGGACTCGGTACTTACCAAACCCTAAAGCATCACCATAACGTGCATACCCTAATGCACTCCCGTTCCTACATGGACCCGCAAAATTCCGCTTTGCATCGCTCCTGTAACCGAATGGGTAAGATTATCGAGTCTCACATGAATATCTTCAGAATAGAGACAACCACCGATAACACGTCTTTGCCTCAAACGTTCGGATTTTTACTCAAGCCTAGTTGGGACTATAACGCTCTTGATCAGATCAACCTTTATGCCAACAAACTGACAACCGATATTCTGCCGACGAATCTGAAACGAGAAATTTTTAATCGGATGCGCGCACCTTATGGAATAACTGGCATTCATGCAGGCCGTACCGAACTGGTACATGAAAAAACGCTAGAAAATGTCTATCGCCAGCACGTCGTACCTGTGCAGGGACAGGCTGACATTCTGATTTCTGGAGTTCCTTACCTCGGTCCCTATAGCGTGAATTCAATTATGAACCCAGTGCTGTTCATGTGCCAGACCTTGGGCTATTTCTTTAACTTCTATCGGGGCAAGCCACTCGTGCGGAAGGGAGGTGTTTATATTTTACTCTATCCTCTTCATGAGGACTTTCATCCCATCCATCACCCGTCCTATATCGAGTTTTATGAACGGGTACTTACCGAGACGACAGACCCCAAAACGATAGAAGAGAAGTATGAAGAAGAGTTTGCTTATAACCCCAAATATATCGACCTTTTTCGGAATTCTTACGCCTTCCACGGAGTTCATGCTTTCTATGCTTGGTATTGGGGATGTCATGGGTTATCTCAGGTTGGTAAAGTCATTGTGGTGAAACCCCGTTCAAAACGTCCGGCAGAAATTATGGGCTTTGAAACAGCAGATAGTTTGGCAGAGGCAATCGAGCGCGCCAAAGATTTTGTGGGTTTAAATCCCTCTATTACTACTTATCAGGCTCCACCGTATTTACTCTGTGATGTGTCCTAGCAGAACAGCCGTTTAGTCTACCTGATGCTGCTTTTAATAGGTTGGGAATCCAAATGATACGAGACAAATGGCAAACGATTAAAGTTATTCTCAATCCTTATGCCGGTCGAGGGAGTGCTGCCAGAAATGAGCTGAACATTTGTCAGGCACTCAATCGCGCCAATGTACGGTTTGACTTAGCCAAAACAACCAGTGTAGGTCATGCCATTGATTTGGCTCGACAAGCTCGTTTGGAAGGTTATCATACTCTCGCTGTAGCTGGTGGTGACGGGACTGTAAGCGAAGTTGTGAACGGTCTAGCTCAAGTTACGCCTTCACAAGAACAAGTAGGTACCCTGGCAATTTTACCGATGGGTAGCGGTAATGATTTTGCCAATACTGTGGGTTGTCCTATCCATTTAAACGCAGCAGCAGAGGCGATCGCTAAAGGTCAAACGCGCTGTGTCGATCTCGGTCATATTAAACTGCGTGTGGGAACTCAGGAATGGCAGCGTTATTTCAACAACAATCTGGGGGCTGGCTTTGAGGGACAACTGGCTCAAGAAATCAAAACCATTAAGCATTTGCGCGGCATTCTTATCTATATTGCCGCCGTTTGTAAAGCATTGTGTCACTACACTCAGCCCTTGGTTGAGTTAAACTGGCAAACGCCAACGGGGGAAAAAAAAACAATTCTTAAAAAAGTTTTGATGCTCAGTGTTGGCAACAGTGATCGCAACGGTGGGGGTTTTCATGTAACTCCCCAAGCGCTGCTCGATGATGGATTACTTGACCTGGCGATCGGTGAGGCGATGCCTTGGTATCAAATCTTAGCTCTACTGCCCAAAGTCATAAGAGGTACGCATACTAACCATCCCAAGATAATGATTCATCAATGTTGTAAAATTGGCATTGTTTGTAAAGATACACTGCCAGTTCATGCCGATGGAGAGTTGCTGACAATTAATGCAGATGCATTAGACATTGAAATTCAACCCCAGCGATTAAAAGTTATTATTTAACCCGTAACAAGTTATTTCCGTAGAGAGGATTTTTGAGTGGAGCAAGTAACTGTTAATACATTATTTATAGTGGGCGTGGCAGCCACCTGTGGCGCAGTTTTAATGGGAGGCATCGGTATTGTCAATCGATCGGATAGGGCCAAATACCAAGCGGAATGGCTAAAGTTTGGCATTTTATTGCTTCTCATTATAATTATGCTTGGTGCAGGCAGCTTTGGCAAATGGGGGCTTCTTCCGGTTACTCTATTCCTTGGCTATTTCGCTTGGCAAGAAATAATACAAAGTGTCGAAAAGAAATATGGTGAAATAACCAATTCGATGCTGTTGCCCATTCTCGGAATCCTGGGGATTTTAGGAGGACTTGGGGGAACTTCATTCAGCGTCTGCTTGGGAGTTATTATAGCCACTTGGGGAGTAATCGCCTTGCCTATAATCATTTCTCGAAAACCTCCTGCTATGCATGGTATATTAGCGGCTGGGTTTGGCATAATTTTCATCACTCTACCCCTAGCAATTTTGCTGGTATTGGTCGATGCCGACTATAGGATATTTACGTTTCTAATTCTGCTAGTGATGGCGAATGACGGATTCTCTGCAGGATTTGGTCGGTTTTTGGGAAAGACACCCCTTTGTCCTGCCATCAGTCCCAACAAGACATGGGAAGGGGCGATCGCAGGAGTGCTAACTTGTACAGTAGCGGGTTTCTTCCTTCACTTTACCGTGCCAGAATGGCATCTCTGGCAAGTTTTATCAATCTCCGTAGGCATTTCATTACTGTCACTTACAGGTGACTTGATTACTTCTTCCCTGAAGCGAGAAGCGGGAATCAAGGATTTTGGTCAAGTTTTGTTTGTCACAGGTGGTGTTTTGGACAAATTCGATAGCCTATTGTTTTCGCTTCCCATGTTTTATGTCGTGACCATGTGGATTGGAGGTTAAACGAGTATGCTTAATCCAGTTCTGAGACAAATCGATCTTGCCAATGGTTTAACTTTAGTAGGGCTGCTGCTGAGTACCTTTTCTTCTATCTTTGCTATCCAGGGTCAGTTTTATATTGCATTGATTTGTCTAATCTATGCAGGAATCATTGATTTATTTGACGGCTTTGTAGCACGCAAAATTGAGCGTACTGAGTTGCAAAGCCAAGTAGGCAAGCAGATTGACAGCATTGTTGATGTCTGTTCCTTCGGCTGTACACCCGTAGTTTTTGCCTACTGCTTTGGACTGCGAGATCCGTTATCGGTAGCTGTACTGATGGTTTACATTAGTGCTGTGGCTATGCGGTTAGCTTATTTCAACTGTGCTGGCTTATCCTCCCAAGGAACCGAACAATACTTCACGGGACTTCCGACAACGTATGCAGCGCTATTTATTCCCCTCACTTGTTTGGCGAGCTTTGCTCTATCAGAACCCCTAATGAAAATGGTTCTCGACAGTCTCTACTTAGCTTTGGCGATCGCAATGGTAGCGGACTTCAAAATGTTAAAGCTCCGTGGTATCTGGTACGGCATTTTTTCACTAGCTGCCCTCGTTGGCACAGTGGTTTACGGTTGGGCAATCGCTGTTGGATTATAATCCGGGGATCAAGAGGCAACCCAATGAGCATCGGTAAATCGGCCAAAACAAATGCAGTTAAAATGAGTCCTGCTCGAACAAACCTGTGCTATCGCGATAGGCAAACAGGTGCGATCGTTACAGAGCCTATTTTTGCAGAAACCACATTGCGTTGGTTTTACGAAACTGTTTTGGGGTTTCAAGTTCTCAATGTATTCTTGAATAATCGAGTGTTTTGCTCGCTCTACGGCTGGTGGCAGAATTCACCTAGCACTTGTACAAAGATTCCTGAATTTGTTAGTTGCTATGGAATTAACCTCGAAGAAGTAGAACTATCATGGGATTGCTACCCAAGTTTTAATGCTTTTTTCTCCCGTCGTCTAAAACCAGGCGTTCGCCCCTTTGTCACCCAGTCAGAAATTTTCTGCTCTCCTTGTGATGGCAAAGTTTTAGTTTATCCCCAGCTACAAGACGACACACTAATTCCGATAAAAGGAAGCTCCATTTCTATCGCTAGTTTGCTAGATTCCGAGGTAGCCGCCCAACCCTATGTAGGGGGGTCAGCACTGGTAATCCGTCTTGCTCCCTACGACTACCACCGATTTCACTTTCCCGATGACGGAAAAGCCAATCTTACTAAGGCAATCAAGGGAGAGTATCACTCAGTCAATCCCATTGCATTAGCCAGAGTTCCCGGTACATTTTGCCGAAACAAGCGGACAGTCACTGACTTTAACTCTAAGCACTTTGGACGGATTGCTTACATTGAAATCGGTGCATTGACCGTGGCCAGTATTGTCCAAACTTACACACCTGCTTGTGTAAAGAAGGGGCAAGAAAAAGGTTATTTCCAATATGGCGGTTCTACCTTAGTCTTGCTATTTGAGCCGAAATCGATTACATTTGATTCTGACCTGATTAAAGATTCAGCCAATGGGTTAGAAGTTCACGTCTTGACAGGAAGCCAACTTGGAAAACAACCCTAAAGGAATTTTTTCAGACCCCATTTTTTGTTATTAAGGAGTATGTCATGAGTCAGTTCATTCGCAGCAAAACTTCAAAAAATTGTCTCAAATCGATGCTTGTACAACAAGATTGCTCCCTTGAGCAGTTTTGTCAGAAAACTGGCATCAGCTCCGAGCTTGTCCAGGAACTTTATGATGACGAACGATTGATTCCAAACACAGTGATACTGGAATCCATTTGCAAGGCATACCCAGTAGAACTTGGAAGTCTAGTCGTTTATGACCCTGAAACAGAGTCATTGAGCCAACTCCTGCCGGGACTCTTTGCTAATCCTGATGAGCCGATGCAGGTCACCATTTGCGGTTCCGGTAACTTGGGTCATGTCTTTGCAGGTTGGCTATCGGTTCGTCAAGATTTGCGGGTGAATGTTTTGGTTTCTACACCAGAGAAAGCCGCACAGTTACAGCAAGGGATAGCAATTAACAATGGTATTGTACTCAAACGGCGAGAAGGCGATGTGGTCGGGCATCCGCACTTAGTCACGGCAGATCCGGAAAAAGCCATTCCAGGTTCCCGTCTGGTGCTGCTGTGCCTGCCTTCCTTTGTAGAACCAGCCGTTTTGACCAAAATCATTCCGTTCCTAGATGAAGATACCTTTATTGGTTCCGTTCCCGCACCTGGAGGCTTCAACTGGACTGCTCAGTATTTACTGGATAAAACTGATAAAAAAGCAACCATTTTCGGCATGGGCGCAATTCCTTGGATGTGCAAAATTGCCAAGTATGGCGAAGAAGTGAAGGTATTAGGAACCAAAACTATCAATGGACAGGTAAGTGTTCCTGCCCATCGAGCACCTGAAGTATCAGAATTAATGGGCAACTTGCTCAAGATGCCTGTTTTGAACATCGAAAACTTCCTGCAAATTACCCTTAATCCTGGCAACCAGCTTTTGCATCCCGGAATCACATACAGTATGTTCCATAACTGGGATGGCACTCCACTCTCCGAACCGCCCCTATTCTATGAAGACATCACGCAAGATGCCACCGACATCCTTCAGCAAATGAGTGATGAACTGATGATGCTGCGTTTTGCCTTAGAGAAACGCATTCCCCATCTTCACCTGTCTGCCGTACTTCCTTTGGCTGTCTCGATTCAGGCGGGCTATGGAGCAGCAGTAATCGATCGGACCTCCCTTCGTTCTACTATCGCTACCAACCTCGCTTATGCCGGAATTCGCACTCCCATGACTCAGGTCGAAGATGGCTGGGTTCCCAATTATCAAAATCGGTTCTTCCTGGAAGATATTCCCTATGGCGTAGTTGTCCTTAAAGGGTTAGCTGAGTTAGCAGATGTTCCAACTCCCATGTTAGATCGTGTTCTGATATGGGCGCAGGAAAAGATGGGTTGCGAGTATTTGGTAGATGGGAAGTTTCAGGGGCAGCACATAGCAGAATCCGGTGCACCCCAACGCTTTGGCTTAAATAGCCTCGAAGACTTAATCCAAACTTTTTAGTGGGGTGAAAATTAGAAAATAAGGGAAATAAAAGCATGGTAAATTTTTTGCTGGTTTGGCTCGGTCAATTTGTTTCTGTGATTGGCTCTCGGTTGACAGGCTTTGCTCTAGGAGTTTGGACATACCAGCACACTCACTCAGTTACCCAGTTTGCCCTTATTTACCTGTTTACTTATTTACCCGGGACGCTGCTTTCACCGATTGCAGGGACATTGGTAGACTGCTATGATCGCCGTAAGGTGATGATTGCCAGCAATTGTGGATCTGGGCTTAGTAGCTTGGTCATGGCTTGGCTATTTTTTGCTGGACGATTAGAAACCTGGCAGATATACCTTGCTTTGGCAGTCGTTTCAACCTGCAATATTCTCTTATTTTCTGCTTACACAGCGGCAATCACACTGTTGGTTCCTAAGCAACATTTCAGTCGCGCTAGTGGCCTGGTGCAACTTGCTCAGGCAGCTTCACAGATTCTTGCCCCAATGCTAGCGGGTATGTTAGTAATAACTATCCAAGTTCAGGGTGTTTTATTAATTGATTGTATGACTTTCCTGTTTGCCCTTGCCACGCTTTTATACGTTCGATTTCCGAAACCAGAAGGTAGCAGTAAAAGTTCTGTAAGGAAGGAATCTCTATTCCAGGATATGGCAATTGGCTGGAAATACATTGCCACCCGTTCGGGCTTATTGGGATTGCTCCTATTTTTCACAATTCCCTACTTTACTCTAGGGACTTTAGAAACACTGTTTACACCAATGATATTGAGTTTTGCCTCTACTGCCCAACTAGGTCTTATATTATCCATTGGGGGTGTTGGCTGGCTAAGTGGAAGCCTTTGTATTAGTTTCTGGGGAGGTCCTAAACGCCGTATATATGGTGTATTCACTTTCGTAATATTGCAAGGGCTATTGTTATTTCTCGGTGCGTTAAAACCTTCAATCCCTATTGCAGCCACTGGGATCTTTGGCTATTTATTTGCCTATCCAATTCTATTAAGTTGTAGTCAAGCGATCTGGCAAAGTAAAGTGCCTCCTAACTTTCAGGGACGGGTTTTTGGTGTGCGCTACCTTATCGAACACTTGCCACCTCCAATTGCCTATCTTACAGTTGGTATTCTAGCAGATTATATTTTTGAGCCTCTGTTTGCTAGTGGAGGGCTTCTAACCAGCAGCGTTGGACAGATTATCGGTGTGGGCCCAGGTAGAGGCATTGCTCTGATGTTCATTTTGGTCGGAACAATCAATATTTTGGCAACAGTTGCAGCCTATCGATACCCACGGTTACGGCTGGTAGAAGATGAGCTACCAGACATGGTAGGACATTGATTTACACACAAATTACACAAAACTACGGGTTAGGAGCTATATCTAATCAAAAAACGGTACCTGCACTATTACCTGTAGAATCTCTGTCTAATACCATTTTTTTAAAGATGTGATATACAAAACTTCGGACAGTTTTTATAGGGCAATGGCTTATTTTCTAAGACTTTGAGCCACTGTGGATAATTAAATCAATGTCAGCTCCACCCCTGACTTACATTTAATTCGACTTTATTTATGATCCTTGCCCCGCGTAAGCTTGGAGTCTCGTTCCCAAAACTGTCCGGAGTATTGCTGATTTACAGGCTGAACTATTTATAAATCAAGCTAGGCGGGGATAGCAATATTTTCTCGCCTAGGACGTGGAAGCCTTGTGGCTCAACCGTCTTACAGGATAGAAGACAATAAGACAAAACTGTAAGACACAATTAGTTCCGTGCAGGTGATACCATTTCCATAAAGGGTTCCCACTTACAGATAGAATCTAGCATGGGTGGGCAAGTTTTGGGGGCGATCGGATTTCCGCTGAGGTAGAGCTCCTTTAGTTCAGGCAAAGATTCGAGCGGTTTGATGTCGCTGATGGAATTGTTTTCGAGGAAAAGCTGTGTCAGGTTAGTCAAGGATTTAAGCGGTTTGATGTCGTTGATTTGATTGTTGCCGAGGAAGAGCTGTCTCAGGTTAGTCAAAAATTGTAGCGGTTTTATGTCGCTGATAGAATTGTTGTCGAGCGATATCCCAGTCAGGTTAGTCAAAGATTCTAGCGGTTGAATGTCACTGATTTTATTGTTATTGAGGATGAGGACCGTCAGGTTAGTCAGGGATTGTAGTGGTTTGATGTCGCTGATAGAATTGTCGCCAAGGTGGAGCTGCTCCAGGTTAGTCAAGGATTGTAGCGGTTTGATGTCGCTGATAGAATTGTTGAAAGAGTCGAGTTTAGTCAGTTTAGTCAAGGATTCTAGCGGTTTGATGTCGTTAATTTGATTGTGGTTGAGGCGGAGGTCAGTCAGATTAATCAAGGATTGCAGCGGTTTGATATCGCTGATTTTATTGTTATTGAGGGCAAGCATCTCCAGGTTAATTAACGCTTCTAGCGGTTTGATGTCGCTGATTTGATTGTTGTCGAGGGTGAGTTCCGTGCGACTCGAAAGTCTCTGATTAGCCACGTCGCACTCAGTAGACCTCTTGCGAAAGTGCGCTAGTTCTAGGTAAAATAAAAGAAAAAATTAGCTTAATAATATGAATTACGAAGAATTACAAAAGTTAACCCCCAAAGACTTTAAACGCTACTGTGGAGTACATCAAGAGACATTCAAAGAGATGGTAAAAATAGTCAAAGCGGAAAAAATATTTCAAAAAAAATCAGGAAGACCAAGTAAATTGTGCGTAGAAGACCAAATCTTAATGACATTATCCTATTTGCGAGAATATCCTACTTTTTTTCATCTGGGAATTAAATGGGGTATTAATGAATCAAATGCTTATCGAATTGTAATTAGAACTGAGAAAGCTTTAATAAATTCAGGTTTATTTAACTTACCGGGCAAAAAAAATTTTTATCAAAGTCAAAATGAGATAGAAACTGTAGCGGTGGATGTGTCAGAGCATGAAATAGAGCGTCCCAAAAAAAAGCAAAAAAAATATTATAGTGGCAAGCAAAAATATCATACAATAAAATCGCAAGTTTTAGCCAACACAAAAAGTACCGAAATAATATGTACAGCTTTTAGTAACGGGAAAACGCATGATTTTAGTTTGTTTAAAAAAAGCAAGATGGGGATGAATAAAGAACTTGAACTTTTAGGTGATAAAGGTTATCAAGGAATCAAAAAGATTCATACTAATAGTAGAACCCCCATCAAAAAAACCAAGAATAAAGAACTGAGTCAAGCAGAAAAAGTTTTAAATCGCCAACTGGCAAAAGAAAGAATTATTATTGAAAATATACATCGAAGTTTAAATATATTTAGAATACTTTCATCCCGATATCGGAATCGAAGAAGGCGCTTCGGATTAAGATTTAATTTGATCGCTGGTATTTATAATTATGAACTTTCTTTAAAGACTAAATTAGAGATCGCCTGAGACTTTCGCAAGAGGTCTAGTAGTCCCTGCTACCTTCAACAGCGCCTCAACAGTATATTTAACTTCAGGACTCAAAGAAGCCTTTTGACGACACCAATCAGCAAATGTTCGTCCACTATCGCCCCGTTGTTCCTGCACGACCACTGGGGAAGGTTCATTTCCCCTGTTTTTCGGCTGACCCAGTACCCCTAACATGGAAGGTTTATTCATACATGATGCTAGAACGATCGTACTAAAAGTAATTAGTATCAACCCAACTATCCCTACCGAACCCTGTTTACGATACCAATTTTGTAAATTCATGTTTCATTTGCAATTATGAGTATCACAATCTTATATCTCTAAGTTTTTGAGGTGAGTGCTATGCCTAGGTCAGCATAGAAGCATATCCTGACCCAGGGTCTAAAAGTGCTAAGGCTAGGCGGGTATACACCAAACTAGACAGGCATCTTGGGGTTAGTTTAAGGCTGACTTTTGCTTTTCTTCCAAAGTTTGACCAACTGCCTGAAATTCTCATTTTCATCGTTGCTTAGCCTCGCTTTAACCGCTTCCTTAACTCCCAATTGATGCACTTGGTAATAGACATCATTGGCGGCTGCGGGGTTTTTGTCCGCGATTGCTTGGAGTATCCGCGCTTGCAGCTTCTGAACAAACTCGGATTCGGTGGTGGCAACTTGGTTGGTGGTGGATTTGTTGGAAGCTGCAACAGATTGGTAAGGATTCTGCATCCCCTATTCGCCCCGTATCCACTCCGTATCCACCCTGTTTAGCCCTGTGTTGCACTCCGTATCAGTGGGGAGATTGTGGGGGATAAGCGTCGAAAGTGAATTGGAATGAGTGGGTGATGTTTCCCCCTGGTCGCGAAACCTCCTTAAGGGCCATCCCCGAATGCGAGTTTGTCCCCTGACTTGTCCCGTCGGTTCAACTTCAAAAGTTTCTGGCGTAAACAGGCTCATCCCCAATACACTCAGCCGCCTGTGTCTGGCTCATCCGGTAACTGCCATCTGGCAGCATAAACCCATCGACTGTAAGGGAACCTATCTGTACCGAGGCTCGAACGGCTCTAACTGATTCGGTCATATTTTTTCCCGTGTTTGACCTTTACTCGAACGCTTGCTGGTTGTTGTCGCGGGCTTCCTATGTTGTGCCAACGCCGTGGTTTTGCTAAGCCTGAGCTTTGTTCACAAACCGCTGTGGAGTTTTAACCATTCGTTACATGATATTATCGTGTAAATCCAAACGATTCTTTCTCCCTAGTTTACCATAAGATATAAGGTGAGCTAGGGACAATTATGTTGGTAATAAAAAGACGTTCTATCGATAAATTTGTAAAACCTGTGAAAGCACGCGAGTTTTGTAGGCTGTGGTTCAATGCCGATGCCCAGATGGAAGCTACTAGGGGCTATAGAGCGGAATGCGTTCGCTTGTTGAGCCGCATCCTAGCCGTGCAAACAGAGACTATTTCGAGTAAATGGGGAAGCGGCATTGATTTCGAGAAAATGCCCGAACAGTACGAACGAACCCTCGCTTATGCCAATTCTCTCCGCTCTATCCTGGACGCAGCGGGCAACAATCCCGAACTCTCCACCATCATTGCCGAGCGCCTCAAACAATCCCATTAGTAATTCACCGGAAAGTAATACCAGATAATATACGGTAAACTCCTTGACCGACCCTAACGCAGGTTTTAGTGTGGGAATGACGCCCTGGTGCAGTGGTGCAAACACTTTACCCAGGACTTCTCCCATTCGCTGATAACACCAGCTACCAAGGAGCAGCCTTATGTTCGCAGATTACGGGCAGCCATCGCAACCCGCCCGACCAAGCTTTGTAGAAATACCCAATCCCCGCGTCACCACCACAATGGGACGCATGGAAGTGACCGACGTTCGCCCTGAAACCGTCACCGGTCGCCTACTCGATGACCAAGATAATTTGATACAGGAAGACGGGCAGCCAGTTTACATCTGCGTTCGGAAACATGAGATTGTGTGTTCCACCGAACGAGCCGACGTGATGAGTTGGTGGGAACTGAGGGAACAAGCGATTGCGGGACACACAACGCCCCGAAAATATTCCCTCGAATCCTTAATCAACAGATTGGATGGACTCAACTTGGATGAACTCTACGCTTTGCGAACCTTTGTTTGTTTGGAGAGCGACCCGTTTCAAGCGTATTCGGGTAGCGTCAACAACGACTTATCCCACTTGCAGGCGTGGTTCCCGACAGTGCGAGTTCTTGAGCGTGTCGAACAAAACCAACTAGCAAGCGCGTTGTGTTGGCGAATATCAAGCGAATCCAACGCACCGACAGCACCTACACCGGGTGATGGGAGGGACGATCGATGAAAGCACTCAAAAGCCATCAATTCAAGTGGAGCGTTACCGTCACCCGCAAGTACAATCCACCCCGCCAGATTATAGTTTTCGGGCGATCGTCAGAAGAAGCGCTACTGGGTGCTGTTTCCTCTGCCCGCGAAGTCTGGGGAATCTGGGATGCTAAATCCTTCGGTGTCCCGGTGAGACAATGATTTTTTTTTAATTCTTGGTTAGCTACTTCGGGTCAACTCTGCAAATAGCTAACCAAACAATCATAGTTTCGGGCTAAGTAGCTAACAATCCGCTAACCAGAGAATGCCAACACCTAAAAAGCCTGTAGATGTAGCAGTTTTTAACAGTCGGTGGGGCAAGTGGAAGCACTTCAGTTACTTTCGAGCCGAGGTAAGGCTAATTCTGGGTAGAGGGGGAAAACCGATGCCCGAAGCGACTTTCAAAACCCGACTCGCGCTTTTGGAAGCAGAATGCCCGGAGTTTCAAAGACCGCCTTACCGGCGCACGTTTTCTCCATTTCATTTGAACTGTTTGCTAACCCTAGAAACCTGGATACAAGAAGCCCACCACTGCATTGCAACTGTTCGACAGCGACTCCAAGAAGAAGGATTACCCACCCATGAATATGAATGCGAACACCGAATCGATAATTGACCGCCGTGACATCAAAACCAAATGGGGACTCAACAAAGTTTCTGATGTAACCAACGCTCGGAAAGCTTTAGGACACCCAGATTGGCAAAACTCTAAGTTCAACTCTGACGATGCTGCTGAACTCGACCTTTACTTCGAGTTGGTACTGAATCAGCGAATTGCACCTTCTTTGGCACTCGAACAAGTAGTGGGAACTCGGAACGGACGCGGTGAATATTGCAATGACATCGACTCAGAAGCGATCGCCAACGGGGAAAACCGGGATACTGAGGAAGAGAAAAGCGGAGCGATACAAGCCATTGAGGGAATGACCCACGAAGCATCCTTGGGGATGGCCGATGTAGCTGGAGCAGTGAGCGACCAAATCTTAGATGCTTTTAAGATTTCTCTTACCGCCAATTTGACCAATGGATTGACCGAGATGGCATCTCAGATTCGAGGTAATTTTGGCGTCCTGAGCGATGCCGTGAAAGCAGCTCCTTTGGACTTGAGGGATGCCAATCTACCCGTCCCAAAGCCTTTGTTACCAATCAAGCCAGCACCGCAGCGGAGGATATTACCAGGACTCTGGTAGACGCACACAAAGAGCTAGGGGAAGCCCTAGCTTTCCAACAGGCTAAGCGTGAAAAAGTATTGCTGAATGTAATCTTTTTCCTGAGCCTACAACAGGGGAGGCAACCTAAAAACCCTGGCATTATATTGCCTCCCAATCACAATTATGCTGAAGAAACAATCGCATTAATGAGGTTCCTATGATTGAGAGCTTTGGATTCGTTGAAATGTACTTGATGGTTCCCTTAACGCTTTGGAGAACTATCAAGTCTAAGTTTGCAGCAATTAGCGAAGTGGCGGTGCTTGTGGGAGGTTGTGCCTAAAATGTTTGACAGCTCGATCGATTGCTCCATCATTCAACCTACTTGCAGCGAGTGAGGAAAATTAATGAATCCATACTCCAATGAAAATACCGAGCGCTCCGAAGCGACTGAATCGGCACCCATCACCGAAACTGGGGCCGTACCGATTCCTGAAACAACCATCAGTCACAACTTGTCCGTTGCTAATCCTCAACCCGAAGTTAGCCCGGATTTGACAGCATCCTTAATTCACTTGTTGGCTGCGGTTGATAAAAATTTACAAACTATTGAGGTACGAAATGCTGAATAAAATTCTTAAGTTTCTGGCCGTAAAAGTTGCCTGTAGAATCCCAAACGTGAGATTCTTACCCTTCGCCAATCAAGCAGCAGCCAAACCTCAAATTGTTGAAGAGCTACCAGCAGAAGAAGGCTTGGTTTACGAATACAAGGAATGGGACATAATAATATACAAAGAAGGTAACTTGTGGAAATGGTTCGTGCGAGCGGGTTGTATCATTTTCATAGAAAGTTGTGCCAGCACAAAAGAAGAAGCAATAGTTAGCGCCGAGGCATGGGTAGATAGGTATCCAGAGGATTAAGGTGTAGAAAATAATGAACGCACCAGAACAAATCGAAACCCAAAAATTACTGCCTCCAGCGACTCTTACCGAAGAAGACGAGTTCTATGCCGAATGCAACGCCAGTGGAATCAACCTGGTAGATCGGGTGAACGGCAAGCCAGTTTATGTTTATCCCTACTGGATAGATAGACCCAATTGCAATTGGCACAGTCCTCCAGAACCGGAAGATGAAGATTACTCAATGCACTATGAGGATGAAGATGAGGATGAAGACGAGGATGGAAATGAGGATACTGACGAGCGAGATAAAGCTAACAGAACTGGTTTTATTGAGAGACTAAAGAGATTGTGGCAATGATACAAACATCAAACTTAAGTTTTTGGAGGAGGAAACAACCCATGCCCCTTAACCGCAGCCAAACCACTGAAAATATCCTTCACACACTAGCTTTTGTAAAGTCGAAACTAGCAACACGGCGAGTACCAAAAGCACCAGCGGCCCTACCGCCTGATAGACAAGTGCCACTGCCATTACCGCTACCCAAACTAGGGGACACCACCAAACTAATTCTGATGTTTCTTGTTGCTTCAATTACAACGGCTTTGATTCTACCCAGGGTAATTGGTGGCATCAAAGTATCGACTGCTCGACCTGCCATCACAATGAATTTACCCAACAACAAAACAGTTAACCGAATATTTTGGGTGTTGGTGAGTGCAGCAGTAATCGCAGCGATTACCGAGAAAGATTGGCGCAAGTAGGAGAAAGTGATGGTATGCGATTGGCTATGAAATATCGAGGAGAAAATGATGAGCGCAATTGTTAAATACACAGGCGGTGGAGCCATAGCACCAGCCCTAGTCGGCAAAGTCAAAGCATTTGATAGCGCACCTGAAATGTTGACTACTTTTCAGGGATACTACGGGTTCGACCCATCAGCTTTTGCCGGGATGTCCGAGGAAGAATTGGGGGCATTTGTAGATTCGGTTGAAGAAATCAAGTTTCTGATTGACAACCTCGACAAGTTAGAAAAACACGTCAACGACTATATTGATGGCATTGTCAAATACAACGAGTTTGTAGCCCGATGCGTCAAAGCCGGCGCTAAGGGCATGGAGAAAATAGATCGCGCTACGCTCGACGTGTTCTTGGCGTGGAAAGGTTGGCAGGCTAATACCAAAAAGCTAGCCAAAGATTCGGATGTCGGTATCAGACTTCTCGACCAAGAAGTTATCGACTACGGCGATTTAGCGGAATACGACCTTGAGATTTCTCTTCAGATTGTGGCTAACAGATTAGTCCGTCAAAAAGAAGCGCTATCCCAAAAACCTGACAAAGAAGCAGCAAACTATGCGGAGCGACAAGCAGCTCAAGAGGCAAAAAGCGAAGAGAGAAATAGGATAAAAGACTTGTTCGCTTACGGTACTCGCGGGAAATACGGTTTGCCATCATCGAGTAGCAAACAATTAAGTCCTGCCACTAACGCGACCAATAACGCAACCAATAACGCGACCAATAAAAGCGGTTGGCTGAGAAATTGGGGCGGTAAAGCCTTTGACTTTTTCTCAGGAAAGTAGCCATGCAGTTACCACCATTTCTCATCCCCAAACCTCAAAATCCCCCTGTCTCTTCACCTTCACAACAACCACAACTCCCCGACCTAGAAGAATCAGACCAATTGAGGTTTCTCAAGAACCTAAACAGCTTCTGCGGTCAAGGATTTTGGTTTGCGGTTGGCCTATCCATTGCTCACGTTTCGAGGGTTCTCAGCGCTCCTGTAATGCTCGTCGCAGTGATTTTAGTAGCTGGGTTTCTGTTTGTAGTAAAACCAAAAAACCCAACCTCTTATTTACTATCAATGAGGCGGATTAGTGGGTTGGTGGTGATTGTCGGAACTATTGCTGCATTTTGGGATGTAGCATGGCTGCTAGCCAATATGCCTTTAAGTGTAGGCTTTGGCTTAATCCCAGTGTGGCAGCTTGTCGTGATTGTTGGTGTATCGGTGGCCTTGCTTTTGTTGGTTACACTGTGGCGGAGGTGACTAAATGAAAAGCGCCATTGCTTCTTTGATTGTGGGCATCGGATGTAGCGGATTTAGCTTGTTCGGGTACTTTGACAAACACCTTAGTTACTGCAATGGAGCTACAAATCCCTGTACGCCTGTTGTGGTAACGGGTTCCCAGTATCCCAAGAATGCTAAGTTTGTGAAGCTGCATCAAGGCTGGGGGCTGCTGCGTACTACATCCGGCGTAATTGCTGCAATCAGCTTTGGTGCAGCCTATTTTGCATCCAGTGCAGCATCGGTAAAGCAGAGGAAGATAGATGAATCGATCGCTGTTGAGGAAGCACGGCAGAAGCAATTAGAGGCAACTACCAGCGACATTTTGGATGAGGAAGAAATCCAGAAAACAGCGATTGCCGCTGACTTGAGAGTGAAAGATTTCAAGCGCGAACTCTACGACGGCTACAACACGCTTTATTTGGAGAAGAATCCCGAACTGTTGGATGCTCTAACCACCCCCACTCCCAAATCTTTACCCGTTCCAATGGAATCAAAGTCCGAGGAAGTTGAAAAGGCGGAACTTCCATCAAAGACAACATCCGCACCAAATAACAATCAATTATTGGGTGTAGAACTGCCAGTAACTCCCTCCAACGGAGTGAAGTTCTTTGATTGGCAGCAGTTCAGGGAGACTCCCGACAACTTTTCTCACATCCGTGCTGTAGGTGCCACAAATAGCGGAAAAACGACATTGGTGGATTGGTTGATGGATGTCATTCCCTCAGATAGAAAGTGGGTCTGCACCATCAAAAGAAAACCTCACCAGTGGCAGTTTATCGAGGTAATCGGAGTCCCAGAAGATTACGATGCTATTCGACATTCGATGCTATCCATTCGGGCTGAAAGAATTCGGCGTACCGAACAGATGGCAAAAGGCATTGACTTTCCTAGCTGGAGCATAGCCTTTGATGAGTGGAAGGCTCAAACTCGAAATATTAAAGCCATTATCGACCGCAAAACTAAACAGATAATCTCACCGTCAGCTAGGGATTTACAGGGAGAAAACCTTACCCTGGGTCGGGAACTAAAAATGCGGATATTTGCCCTAGCTCAGGGCAGACAAATAATGACCTGGGGATTGCAAGGGGAGAGCGATTTGTTAGAATGTTTCTGCTCTATTTTCTTGGGTAAGTTTGCTGTAGAAGAATGTGAAAGTTATCGCAACAAATTCCCCAAGGATTCCGAGCAATATGCCAAGTACCAGCAAGTACGGGATTACTTGGAATCGCTGGGAAATAGAGCAGCATGGATTAGCTGCGAGTTAGGCGAATTTCCCGCTGTTGTACCCGACTTGAGCAAATGGAAACGAGAACTTCCTAAGCACTCATCAACTACAGAAAATCTCGTAAATAGTGAAACCGCTCAAGCAACTGAGTTGGCTCCGAATCAGGAAATTGAGGATACCCAAGAACTGTGGGAACTAGCCAAGAAGCGGCTCCTAGAATCCTGGCAAACTGATGAAATTACTGCACGGGAGGATACTACTACTTCACTCCCTGATGAAGCGGACAAAGTAGCGGAGGAAGCTAGTGAAGTGTTGCAGGATAAGGATTTCAGCACTGCTTCACTACTTCCTGAACTAGAGCGCTCGAAAGCGTTGGCAAGGGTGATGGCGCTACTGAGCAATCGGGGAAGCAGTGAAGTAGAGCGAATTAGTGAAGCGATCGCCCTTATTCCCACTCAGCCAGACAAAGCACTTTGGTTGAGTTTAAAAATTCTCAAGTTAGGAGTCACCGCAACCAGTAGAGATGTGTTTGGCTGTGGTACGGGAGGTAAAGCATTCCAGAAAGCTAAAGATTGGTACGGTTTACTTGAATCAACATTTGGAAAAATTGTGGATTAGCTATGGAATTCCCTGGGCAAAAACCAGACCGCAAAGACCAGCTTATCGAAACCTATCGCCTAGCCGGTTCAGCCTACGCAGACCCTGCTAATTGGAGCGATGGAACGCTGCTACGGACACCTGAAGCCGAGAAGGTGAAAAGGCGGTGGAGATGTGCAGATTTGGCACAAATAGCTTTACAACAAACCGAGAATAGTCCAGCTAAAAAGTTAACTAATGAGGATTAATAATGAAGATTACAGGCAAGAATGGAAAACCCCTCTACGGTGCAGCCAGAGAAGCGGTTCTCAGGAAACAAAGCCAAACCAATTGGCACAATGAAGAAGAAGCAGCGATACTCTTTCAGTCCCTTGACGAACGCATAGCTAGAATGGAAAGTCGGCAAAGACAAGCTCCCCTAACTCTTGTTGCAGCGTTAATCATTGGATGTGCTTTTGGAAGCATCATTAAACCAAACTTAGCAGCCATTGCAGTGGGTGGATGCGCTGCGGGATTAGTAGTTTCGATTACTAGACAGTGACAGCCAATCGAGATAATTAATGTGTCATTTAGTTGTGCAGCGGATGACTCATCTCCCAGGGAACTGGGGGTTTTCTAGTTTTCTGATACTACCCATTGTAGCTGATTCTCAACAGCTAATCTTACAGTTTAAGCTTGCAACACACAAGAATCAATCGAGCAGCCAATATGGAGCTAACCAAGTACAGTTGGTGGGGCAATCCCAACGAGCCACCAGAACATCTCAAAACTAAAAAGCAGTTGGGTGAATTGGGTTTATCACCTCTGAAACCACTTGGAGTTATCGAAACTCAAAAATACGACGTGTTCCTCTACGACCCCAGCAATCCTGAATGCTGCCGACCCAAGAGAAAGCCATCTCCCAAACAATTGGAAACCCTGGCTGCCAACCGTCTCAAAGCTAAAATCAAGCGGGATTACCGGGAATGGTATCGAGAAGTAGGTTTCATAGAAAAAGATAGAGTGAGTGCTGTTCTTTGGGCAAGAGAACAATTAAGCCAGAACGATTTGGTGATTCTGGATACTGAAACTACGGGATTGTACGATGCTGAGATTGTGGAAATAGCAATTATCGATCGTCTCGGTGAAATGTTGCTGGATACCTTCATCAAACCCTCAATTTCAATTCCCGCAGAAGCAACGGAAATTCACGGCATTAGCGATGCAATGGTAGCCGATGCTCCGACTTTCCCTGAAGTCTATCCCCGTATTGATGCAGCTCTGAAAGATAAACGAGTATTAATCTACAATTCTGCTTTTGATATCAAGATTTTAAATTACTGTTGTCGGCTTCACAGTTTGCCCATTTTGAAGTTGGCAAAGCGCTCTGATTGCCTGATGGAATGGGCGGCACAGTGGAGGGGATATTGGAGCTACTATTACGAAGATTATAAGTATTTCCCCCTGCCTGGTGGAGGACACCGAGCGTTAGGAGATTGCATAGCAGCCCTCCAATTAATTAAGAAGATGGCGGCGGATTCGGATCAGATCAATCGCCCCGTCCCCATTCTTCAGAAAAACTCATGATATCCCAATCCACCGCATCATCAGGGAACAGCGACAACTGCCCTGGCGATACGTTAGACTGACCCCGATTATGATACGAAAGATGACACGCGGTACACAGGGCGATTAAGTTCTCTGGGCGGTTGTCCTCTGGTATCCGATTGCGATGGTGCACCGCCAAAGTCAAAGCGCATCGTTCAGATTTGGTTAAGCCACTTTGTTTGCCAGATCGGAGTTTACCGGGTCGCAGGCATTGTTGATGGCACTTAGCACAACGCCACCCCGCACTTTCTTTCACCGAGAATGCGATGGATTGCCAATTGTCGGGATACCTCTTTGGTTTAGGCATAGCTTGTTTCTCTGCAAATAGGGCGATCGCTTTTCCTGTCACCGGCTCTATCCAGTTCACTGAGCTGCGAATCCCCGAAAAACACCGCTGCAATAAATTTCCAAGTTTGCTTCAATCCATTGAGCGGTTTCGAGATATCCCAAAGCTACGGCTTGAAGTCGCACCATACCTGCGTTGAACATATTGGTTGTGTTTGCCTCTCGAACTGCATTAATGCCTTGGAGAATGTGTTCTGGCACTTTGATAGGTTCTTCTGATTCCAGTGAAGTAGGCAACTTACCCAACAAACCGAGATATTCCTTGACCCGCAGCTCGAAGTTAGCCTCGGCTTCAGCTAAATCGGTGAAGTAGCGACCGTAATAAAATCCACCATCCTGGGCATTGAAAAAGTGCGTTACCCATTCTTCATCCTTGCGCCATTCTCTGAGAGTAATGTAACCAGGGGCTTGAGAGCCATCACCGGAGATGGGATGCGATTTTAATATGGAGTGACTTTGAGCGTTCATAAACAATTTGTGTGGTGAATTAGGAGAATTTGTAGTCGATCGACTTGAGCAACTTGAAAACTACTGTCGCACGGGAGTAGGGTGCATCGGTATTCTTTCATCGAATTAGCTAAGCACGAGGTTTGAGAAATTGTAAAAGTTCATCTCCATGTTGTCCAATTGGGTTATAACCTATTGGCAGCCAAAAGTAATCAGAACCCCAATAATCGCCGTCAAAATCTTTGAGCCACCAATCATCATCTACACCGCCCAAACAAATCTTTTCTACGTTGAAGTAAAGCTTAATCCGTTGAAATTTCTCAGCCATTGGTTGAACCATCAATTAAAAAGCTGGGGGATACTCAAAAGCAGGTTGCCAGTTACTATTAATTAGCCTACCCGTTTTTGCTGCATTGTAGTTGCCCATCAAAAAAGAGCGGCGCTTGGGTTCTGAATTACCCGTCTGCTGTATCAGCGTTTCGCGTAACGGGTGGTGGCTGCCAATCAAAAACTCATTGCGGGCGTTGAGCCTTTCTAGAAACCTAAATTGGGGGAGTTGGTCGAACTTACCACCCACCCCGCGATTGCAGCTAACGCAAGCTAGCACGAGATTCCAGATGCCGTCAATGGGATGAGCGATGCCGTAGTTGATGAGAACGCGGGGGAAAAAGTGGGAGGATGTTCATTCAGCAGGCTGCCAGTTTGTATGATAATGCAAATTAAGGAAAAATATTATACTTAATAAATAGCATGAATGGCAAGACAATTGATTACTACTGTCGTAAGTTCTCTCCTCTCTCAAAAGTAACAAACCCAACGGGCTTAAATGTGAGTCGGTCTGCGGGGGTAGCTCCCAATAAACCAGTTTTGCTGTTGGCGGTAATCGAACTAATCCATCGCGGTGATATCCAGCACAATCAAATTTATCTGTTGCCTGAGTTAATTGCAGCATTTCTGAAGCTATGGAGCGACTTGGAGATTAACAGGAAAGCCGATATTGGTTTGCCATTTTTTCACTTAAAATACGATGGATTTTGGCACTTTAAGGCAAAACCGGGTTATGAGTTTGTCGAATCGAGCCAAAACAAAGTAAAAGTGAGGAGTCTTAGCGCGATACGGCAAACAGTAGATTATGCTTACTTAGATGCTGAATTATGGAAGCTCCTGCAACATCCCGAAACCAGGAATCAGTTGTTGCTGACCCTGATCGATGCTTGGTTCTCTGACAAAACCGCACAAATCGAGTGTTCGCTGCAATTCAATGCTTTCGGTGACTTGCAAAATCAATTATTTTCGACTGGCGGGCGCGTTTATCAGCCAGACGAGATTGCAGGCGTTGGCGAACAAGAATCAATTGTTAGAGATGCTGCATTTCGGAGAACCATCATTTCGATCTACGAACACCGCTGCGCGTTTTGCGGGTTGCAGGTGTTCAATAATTTGGAGAATGTCGTAGATGGAGCGCACATCAAGCCGTTCGGTAAGTTTTACGACGATCGCATCAATAACGGACTGAGCTTGTGTAAAAACCATCACTGGGCTTTTGACCGATTCTGGTTTACCCTCAACGACGACTGCACTATCGTAGTTTCCGATACTTTGAGAGAAGATTCTCCGCACGCTCGTCCCATCAAAGATTTTAACGGCGATCGCATCCTGCTACCGGTGCGAGAACAGTATCGTCCCAGGCCTGATGCTTTGCAATGGCATCGCCAAAGTTTTTTCGAGCGACAAGTTTGAACGGTTAGCATTCGAGGAGAGAGGGTCGCAGTGAGTGGATAAAGGCATCCTTGTCGGAGGTAATGTGAAAGCAGTTGACGGAAGAGAAAATCGCTTACATCTGACATACAAAGACTTGACACTTGTTCGTAAACGAACTATATTAACTGGCAGGTGAACTCCAAGGCGATCGCAGGAGGGCGAGTATGCTCAAAGGCAAAGAATACATGACCGGGCGGCAGCAAGTCCTTGTTGAAGAATTTGAGGCTGAAATTGAATCGGAGTACGCGCTTTGTATAGCCCAGCTCCAAAAAGCCCAGCAAGCGATTGAATGGGCGACGGCAGGCTTAACCGAACAACAGCAAAACTTAGCTAATTCCGAAATTGATGCGCTCCGCAAGTATTGGCACGATCGGTTAGAAGCTCTCATCAATCTTGTATCCTGGAGAGCGCCACAATTGCTCCAACAATTAAACGAAAAATATCTTCAGGATATTCATTGACGCACCTTTGTGCAACGGCAATCTATTCATCACCTAAACCAATAACCCGGAGCCTAGCATTATGTATCATGAATTACTCGAAAGATTGGCGCTTATACTAGCCCAAACAGAGGGATGGGAGATTGAAGATATTCATGGAGGCAATCCGAGAATGAAAGTGTATCGAAAGATGGCGGCAGCCTGCTTGGGTGAAACAGACAATTATCTCGAAGAACAAGGGATTGAATTCGCAGATTTAGAAGTTAATGCAAGGTATCAGATGCCGCAGGTACTAAATCAGGAGGAAGGCTAAACATGAATCAACCCAATCAATACGATGCCGTACTCGGTGGTTGCAGCCCTGGGCCACCCCTAGGAAGCGCGGTTATGGGAACAACCAATAGATACTCAGAACCGGAACACCGCCAATTTTGCTTGGACATGGCAGCAGCTCAGTTGCCAGTCACCCATTATGACGGTCGGTTCTATTGGTCGGGCCCATCTGTGATAGTTGGCGACCTCCAAGATGTTCTCGGCGCAACTAAAGTCAAGTGCATTTGGGATGAGGTGGGTTCTCGGTTTGTGGTGTATCCCAGAGCCTACAGCAGCGAGGCGATCGCTCTCATGCGAACTTTAGATGAGGCAGACATTCTCAGCGTTTACTTTTTCGTGCAGGCAAGAAGGCAACCATACAAAAGACTGGCAGAGAATTGCTTGAAAACTATCCATTCAGAATTCGGTTTAAAGGTGGAAATTTTAAAACTTATTACAACGGAGGGTGTTTCATAACTAAATGCGTTCATTAATTCAGCCATTGACTCAAGGTTTAGATGCCTTGCAGGTAGAATCCTTGCAACCAAAATGAGGAAAAAAATTAATGAAAATGACAGTAACTTGGGATACCTCCAAAGAACTGCCCGTGCCAACAGATGACGAACTAGAGTTAGTCGCAGGGTTAGCAATACAAGAAATGTACTCGCGCTTTGGAGAAAAAGGGGGGAGATTTCTTAGAGAAGGAGGTTACATATTTTGTGCTTGGCAGATTGGTTATAAAATAACCGAAGACCAGTTTCCATTATTTCGGAAACTCTGCGAAGACAAGTGGAAGCTAATAATCCAGTACCTAGAAACCGAGTATCGAGTCCGCTAGTCGGTTATTTACTCGTAACACAATCAAGCTTTAAGTAGGCGCTATCTAAATGTTCGTAGCTCAATCCATCAGACAACCCGACCAGTTTTACTACGCCCATACTCTCTCTAGTGCTAGGCGCTGGAAAACGCGCAGGGGTGCTGACAATGCCGTTGCTCAATATCCCAACAGTTACATAGTAATCGCAGAAGCGGAAATAGGTTCACTCCTACACGAATCCCAGTTTCTGATAGCTCGCATCCAAGTAGAAAAAGCAGCAGAAGAGGCTTACCGCAACCACAGTTCCGAGGCTTTCTCACCCGAATACCCTGACACTCATTTTGAAGAATTGGCGGTGCGGGCGTGGGAGCGCTATCAGCAGCAGCGGTTGCAGGAGGTCACAATTTGAGTTTGTACGCCATCAGGTTCAAAAAGGATACTCAAGTGCGCTATGCCAGAGAAACGCAGGGAAACCCTGAGTACAACGCCATTGATTCGGCTACTTTGGAAGGAGCGAAAACTTGGAAAACGGAACGGGGTGCTAAAAAGTATCTCGCATCTCATGTTTTGGTGGGGCGGCAGGGTGAAAAAATCCAACGCCGCTGGACTGAGATCGAAGTTGTGGAAATCTCCCCGCAGCAACAATGGCATACCAACAATCCAAGCGTTATCAAAGAAGCCAAAGCTAAGTACGATAGCAAGCGCCCCGTGTTCTCCTTTCGCCCTAAACCAGAGATTTTAGAATGGTTAGAACGGGAGCGATGTGAGGATGAAAGTGATGCCGATTTGCTCAACCGCAAGCTGGGAAAGTTGATGAATCTGGAACAACAATCAGGAGGAGATTGTGGACTTTGAAACAATTAAGGCAACATTACTGTCAGAAATCGAACAATTAGAGGAATCGTTGCAGATAATTGCGCGTCGGGTCAAAGAAGGCAAGGTAATAGGTTCGCACACGAATGTGGATGCTTCCAAAGTTAACAATTTGATTGGTAAATATCAATTGTTTATGGCCATTTCTTCCAACACAACCAACTCACACACCCAACAAACCGATGAACAATCCAACTGAAACTACTGAATTAGAGCAATTCAAAGGATACTTGCAAGATTTAGTTGCTGTCATGAAAAAAGTACCAGGCAGAACAGATTGGAAGTACCGGGGTTTTGAGGAATTGGTCTTAGAGTGCGGAAGGGTGATGGAACCCAAACCGCTACCTAAAAACATCAAACAAGGTCAGCCGAGCTTCTGCTACGCCAATTGCCAGCGCTTAGTCTTAAAAAACCGCAGCCTTACTTACGTCGAAGGCTACGCAATGGCTGCCGGCGTGTCTATCCCGCTGCACCATGCTTGGTTGCTCGATGCCAATGGATACGTCATCGACCCCACTTGGGAAACTCCCGGCTGCTGTTATTTGGGGATTCCCTTGGCGACATCGTGGGTAAAATCAGTTTGGAATTCTCGAAAGCAGAAGGGACGGTCTGATGAACTGAGCATTTTGCAGGGGAATCATCTCGAAGATTTTTCGATTTTTAAACAAGGATTTCCGGCAGAGGCTCTTGCTTAACGTTCCATTACTTAAAGACCGTTGCCAATTAAGTTAAATTATCCATTCATCAAAGAGGAAATGAAGCAATGACTAATTACATCAACACTATGGAGCTGGACGAGCTAACTCACGATTTTTTATCCAGTTTTCCTTCTGGCACGCACATGAGTTGGACGGAGTGGCAGAAAGAAGCAGAAGCCTACGGGTTGAATGAGAATGAGATTGCTGAATTACAGCAGTACCTTGAGGTAAACAAACAGCTCACATCCCCTATGAGATTCGCGGGTCGGCAGTGGTGGCTGACAAAACTGGAGATTGAACACGTCGAACTAATCAAGCAGTATTTTCCTAGCAATTGGGAAGATGAAGTTTTAGATAGGATGCAACGAGGCGATTTGGGGTACTTAAACAAAGATTGGCGGTTAGAAGAAAGGAAGCAAACTAAGCGCTCAGTTAAACAGTAGCAGACGCAGTATAAAAGATGGTTGAAGGGGGTGGATTCAATGAATGTCGCAAAAGCTAAAGAATTTGCAATTGCCCAACACGGCACTCAAAAATACGGCGATCGTCCCTACTCCTACCATCTAGCTCAAGTATCTCAATTGCTGAGCGAATTTGGTTATGCAGGCGATGAAGCTATTGCAGCAGCAGGATGGCTCCACGATACGCTAGAAGATACGCCAACAACTTATGAGATGCTGGTGTCCGAATTCGGGAAAGAAACGACCGATATTGTGTGGGCTGTAACCACTGAGCCGGGGGGAAATAGAGTCGATCGCTTTCGCAAGACTGCCTTAAAAATCCAGTCCAACAAAAAAGCTTTGATTGTTAAATTGGCTGATAGAATCGCTAACACCGAAGCTAGCCTCCAAAGCAATCCCAAACTCTACAAGATGTATCTCCAAGAGTTCCCCTTATTCAAAGAACTACTGTACAATCCCCAGTATGTCGAGCTATTTCCCTTGTGGAATCGATTGGAAAGCTCGAATAAGTAAACTCAATAGAACAGGAATTTTACCGTGACTAATCTAACTCAAACTATCTCAGGAGAGCAGATAAAGCGCTACTTAGAAAGTGTAGTTGCAGCAATGGAACCAGTGCCCGCCAGAGCTAATTGGATGTATCAACGCTATGAAGAATTAGTCTTAGACTGCGGCTTCATTATGGAACCCCAGGCGCTACCCGAAACGATCGAATGTGGCGCACCGAAGTTTGGTTATTGGAATTGCCAGCAGTTAGCGTTTGCTTCGGACAGCCTCACCTACGTTGAAGGATACGCCATTCATGCCGATGTTGGATTTCCAATTAGCCATGCTTGGTTGCTCACACCCGATGGATATGCCATCGACCCGACTTGGGATTCTGTAGGTTGCTATTTTGGAGTTCCGCTCTCTACAACATGGGTAGAGTCTGTTTTAGCAGCCCGCACTCGCATGGATAACCTCAGCATATTTGATGGCAATTACATAGAGAAATTCTCGCTGCTCAAAGATGGATTGCCCATTGATGCTTTTGCTAACTTATTGCGGTGAACTAAACTAAACGCTGCGAGTTATCTATCGCTTGTACCGTTCCTTTGATGGTTCCACAGCAATTGTACGAGCAGTTGCAAGTGTTCGAGTTCGGGCTCGAAGCCGCAAGCCTCTTCCCAAGCCTCGGTCAAAGCTGCCCATCCTTCGGGAGTGTCGGGTTTTTGGCGCATTAGGGCGATGAAGTTGGTGGCGGTGCGCGCTTTTGCCGGGTCAATCCCCGACCTCACCAGTTGCATTTCAAACGCGGGATGGCTGCTGTGGGCTAGGATATCGGCGTAGTCCGTATCTAGTAAATCCAGCGGTTCGATGGGCGAATCAGTCATTTAATCAATTAGTGACAACTGTTGATTATCAATCATTTTCAACTCTTCTTTGATGGTTCCACAGCAGTTGCAGCTCGAATGGGGGATAGCTCCTGTGGGCGTGGATGTCGGTTTTAAATCCTGCGGAGCCACTGCGCTAATGCGATCGCTCAAAATGATGCAATTTGGCACTCAGTGCGTAAGTCCTAACAGCGATTATGATTAACATAAGTAGGTCAACTTACCTTATATCATGGCAGATCCAATACAACCACCAAGTAAAATGCCACAGGAGGCACAAGAAGCCGATACTAAAGAGAATTCCGATATAAAAACTCATACAATCTCGTCCCGACTGCTCAAAGCGATTCTTGCCCCGACCCCCAGTGAACTCCTTGCCAAGGCAAACTACATGAATCGCAAGCATGAACCGGGGAGCATTGATTTTACTGAGGGTGACGCTCACGAACTGCCCCCACCAGGCTTTGTAGAAGCCCTTCAACGCTGGAGCATTCCGCAAAATGAGAGTTGGTTCGGTTACAAAGACAACCTTCCACAAGCACGAGTCGCTGTGTCAGAAGGTCTGAAGATGCAACGCGGACTCGCGATCGCACCTGAAGATATTTTCCTGACTAACGGTAGTCTGATTAGTCTGAATATTTGTCTTCAGATGCTGACCGAAATAGGAGACGAGGTGATTATCATCACCCCACCTTGGCTAAACTACAGGCGGATGATTCATGTTGCTGGTGCAGTTCCCGTGGGCGTTTCCGTCAATCCAACTACTTTTGATTTGGATCTAGATGCGATCGCGGCTGCCATAACTGAACGTACCAGAGCGATCGTTATCAATTCACCCCACAACCCCACAGGCAAGATTTTTTCAGCAACAACCCTACAACAATTAGCAAATCGGCTCACCAATGCCTCCAATCGCTACGGTAAACCCATCTACCTGATTTCCGATGAAACCTTCAGCCGCATTGTGTTCGACGGGCAAACTTGTCCGAGTCCTACCCAGTTCTACCCCTTTTCCTTCCTCATCTATGGTTACAGTAAGGTCTGGATGGCTCCTGGTCAACGCATCGGCTATATTGCCTTGCCACCGACAATGCCTGAACGTGAGTCAATACGGCGCATAATTCGTACACTGCAAGGCAGTCCCTTTGGTTGGTGCTTCCCCAGTGCATTGATGCAATATGCCCTCGTTGACTTGGAGCCACTCACCATCGATATAGAGCATTTACAACGCAAACGCGATTGGATGGTGAAGGCACTCCAAGAAATGGGTTACAAATTACAAATACCTGAAGGGACATTCTTTTTGTTAGTAGAGTCACCTTGGTCAGACGATTGTGCTTTTGCCGAATTGCTAGCTCGCCACGATGTTTTTGTATTCCCTGGGACACTCCAGGAAATACCGGGTTATTTCCGAATTTCTCTGACTGCCAACCAAGACATGATTTCCCGTGCCCTGCCGAAATTTCAAGCAGCTATAGAACACGCTACTGCCAACGCATTGGGTGGAGTTTAGTCTGAAGTTTTTTTCTCAACATCAAACGGCAATACAACATTATAAAATACTAGAAACATTCTAATGGCGACTTACAATAATATTCTAGAAGCGGTTGGCCGAACTCCCCTGATTAAACTTAATAGTATTAGTCAAGAAATTCAATCAACAATTTATAGCAAAGTAGAATACCTAAATCCGGGGGGTAGTACGAAAGATAGAATAGCTCTGTCCATGATTGAAGCCGCAGAGAAAGCCGGTAAACTGCAACCTGGTGGGACAATAATTGAGGCAACAGCAGGAAATACGGGAGTTGGTCTGGCGCTAATCGCTGCGATAAAAAAATATCGCTGCATATTTGTGATGCCGGATAAAATGAGCCAGGATAAAATTAACTTACTTAAAGCTTATGGAGCCGAAGTAGTAATTACACCGACATCAGTTGGGCCTGACTCTCCAGAAAGTTTCAACGGTGTAGCAGAAAGGCTTACTAAAGAAATATCAGGAGCTTATAGACCCGATCAATTTGCTAATCCTAATAATCCGTTAGCCCATTATTTAACGACAGGTCCAGAAATTTGGTCA
This sequence comes from Microcoleus sp. B7-D4, assembly GCF_036705125.1. NCBI lineage: Bacteria > Bacillati > Cyanobacteriota > Cyanophyceae > Oscillatoriales > Microcoleaceae > Microcoleus > Microcoleus sp. B7-D4. The sequence goes on along the minus strand of NZ_JAUBTT010000065.1, from coordinate 11,172 downwards.
GATAGTAATGGGAAAGTTGATGTTTTTGTTGCGGCGATGGGAACAGGTGGCACAATTTCTGGAGTTGGCAAATATCTGAAAGAACAAAATCAAAATATAGTAATTGTTGGCGCAGATCCAGAAGGTTCAATCTTTTCTGGTGACAGCCCCAAACTTTACCAGGTTGAGGGAATTGGTGAAGATTTTATTCCGAAGACGTTTAACCGCCAAGTAATAGATGAAATGGTCAGAGTTAGCGATCGCGAGTCTTTTAATATGGCTCGCCGTCTAGCGCGAGAAGAAGGTTTATTGGTGGGAGGCTCTTGCGGTACAGCAGTAGCAGCAGCCCTTAAATATGCAGCCAGATTATCAGAACCAAAACAGATTGTAGTGCTGTTACCAGATACAGGAAGAAACTACATCAATAAAATCTATTCTGATTCCTGGATGCAGGAAAATGGTTTTTGGGAAGAACCAACTAAAAAAACAATAAAACTGCAAGATATACTTGCCCAGAAACAAGATTTTCCATCACTCGTTTCTGTGAGTTCGCAGGACACATTGAGTCAAGTCATCGAAGTTATGCAAAGACTGAATATCTCACAAGTACCAGTTATTGAAAACCATCACATCATTGGCAGTTTAAATGAAGCAGCTTTAATGAAACTACTGCATGAAGGGATTAATTTTGCTCACCAAAAAGTTGCGCCTGTTATGAGTAAACCTTTACCGAGTTTAGATGAGAAAGTCGATATTTCCGAAGCTTATAGAGTTTTTCTATCAGCAACTAATGCTATTATTGTTGAACAAAATAGTATTCCGGTTGGATTAATTACTAGAACGGATTTAATTAAATATTGGGCAAGCCCAACGGAACCTCTGAATTATGAATGAAAAATAGTGTGATTTCCTAACAGTATAGTTAAGTAGAATGAATGATTTAGTTTTTTTATCTGCTCATCAATTAGCAAAAGCAATCCGCGACCGCCAAGTCTCTTCCACAGAAGTAATAGAAGCTTATTTGAGTCAGATTGCTCAATACAACCCAGAGCTAAATGCAATTGTGACTCTGGATGCAGAAAATGCGATCGCGCAGTCGAAAGCAGCAGATCGAGCATTAGCTCAAGGAGAAAATTGGGGGATTTTACATGGAGTTCCCGTAACTATCAAAGACACCCTCGAAACCAAAGGATTACGCACAACCAGCAGTTATCAACCCTTAGCTAATTATGTCCCAAAGCAAGATGCTACCGTCGTCGCTCGATTACGCGCTGCTGGAGCCATTATTTTGGGCAAGACGAATACACCACAACTAGCTGATAACTTTCAGACCAACAGTCCTCTGTTTGGTAGAACAAACAACCCCTGGAACCATGAATATACACCAGGTGGCAGCACTGGGGGTGGAGCGAGTGCGATCGCTGCGGGGTTATCCCCTCTAGAACTTGGTAGTGATATTGGTGGGTCAATCCGCGTTCCCTCTCACTTCTGTGGCATTTTCGGCTTGAAACCAACCCAGAATCGCGTATCAACATTTGGGCATATTCCAGAATTACCAGGAACACCTAAAACTATCCACCACTTACAAACAATAGGGCCTCTTGCCCGCTCTGTAGAAGACTTGCGATTGTGCCTGTCACTGATTCAAGATCCAGACCCCCGCCAGTCAGAAGTTATACCGATATCCACACAAGTTAACCCAGCAATCGCGCTACAATCGTGCCGTTACGCTTGGACAGAAGGTTTTGGTGAGATTCCAGCCACAGCTCAAACCTCATCTGCTCTAGAAAAATTAGCATCATCCCTGACCGAGCTAGGATGCTGTGTAGAGCAACACAACGATCCGCCAAATTTTGATAGCAATGCGGTACGCGATACTTACCTCAATATTTATAATTTTGAATTGGGTTTATCTCACCCAGACTTGACACAGATTCAACAGCAACAACGATATGTCACCGCCCTCATTGAGCGCGATATTCTGATTGCCAATCTCGAAAGTTTCTTATCTAATTGGGATGCTTGGCTGTGTCCAGTGGTGCCAGTGCCTGCTTTCACCCACCGTCAGCCAGGAGAACCTATTGAGGTGGATGGTCGCGAGTTCTCTTATTTGACCACAATAGGTGCTTACGTAACAATTTTTAATTTAACTGGCAACCCTGCCGTAGTGCTGCCCTTTACACAATCACAAGAAGGACTACCCATCGGCGTGCAAGTGGTGGGACGGCGCGGAAGCGATCTAAAACTGCTAGAGATTGCGGAAAAATTAACTCAAGTAACTGGTTTTTTTCAACGCCCACCTGGATATTAGAAATGTGATTTGTCATTGGTGTCGCGCATCTGGTGGCATTCGCAATGACCGAGAACCATCAGACCAATCCCGATGAATCAACCCTTTTTTGATATGGGAAAACTCCCGCCACTCGTGCTGCTCCAAAGGAAGTTTCAAGCCTTCAATTGCAGAACAAATTGCACGCCAAACCGCGAGTTCCTTCCCCGCTGTATCCAAACAACGTACCCCACACATTGAGAGCTGCTGTAATTTGATAAATAGAGTTTGGTTTTCTAAAAAATGCAATAAAAGTGCTGGTACTTTCAGGATGCTCGCGGTACAAGTGCACGACTTTTAATATGCTGTTGGGATTATCCCAAATCAGTTTTAAGATTGTGCCAATGTCGGCAGTAGTACCGGGTGGCGAAGGTATAACGAGATTAATTAAGCTCACGGTTGCTCCTGTACAAAATATTCTCATTTTTTAGCTTTTCAACGAATACAGCGGATAACCGAACTTAGCCAGTCGTGATTGCTGAACTGTGGCACGATCCTCAGCGCTCGATCGCCAAGTGAGAGTACACAAAATACACAGCAGAAACTCGCTTGACGATCGCACACAATCCCGGCGACCCCTAGGTTTTTTAGTTTGTGACTCCTGGGCTGATGATGGTGAGGAAACTTGACAAGCAGCGGCTACACAACTTCTGTTAAGCTTGCTATCCTGAAGTTGTCCTAAAAAATCAACGCTATGGATTTCATCACCTTTTTGCAGAACATCAACAGCAACATCAACAGCGCCATCATCAGCGTTTTGAACTTGGTGCTGTTCGTTCAACTGATAGTCGCCTGTTGTCAGGGAATGTACCGGGGTTGGACGATCGGTGAAGCAAACAGTGGCAAAATAACCGAACTCGCTCTTTACACTGCAATGTTTTTCTGTGCGTGGCAGTGGTGGCCACACAAGTTAGTCTTGCTAACTGTATTCCCTCAATGTGCGTTTGTGGTGTTTGTTGGGGGATTAGTCGGCTGCACTTCCAAGTGGGTTTTCGAGCAAGCTGTTGCCCGTAACTGATAACTTTATTTAAACTCTTGTCAAACCGTAGATTAACCGCATCGGCGTTGTTTTATGCTGCTGACTTGATTTCTTTCGTTTGAGCCATCCTCCCAAGCCCAAGGCTAGAGCTGAACCAAAGATTGTGGTTGGTTCAGGCACAGGCTCGGCAACGATGTCGGTTTCAACTATCAGTCTTGTTGCGATAGGAGTCCCACGATAACCCCCCAGGGCGACGTTACCCAAGTTCAAGGCACGAATGCCAAACCCAGCAAAAGCATCGGCGTTTCTAACTCGTTGATTCAAAAACTGAGTTACGTCAAAGGCAAGATCGTAGGTACCGAATGGAGTATTTACAGAGCTTAAGAATGTTCCTGCCTCAAAATCTGATGTTTCGGCTGTGCCGTTTCCTACATAGCCGAAGATACCAAGACTACCAGGGTTACCAATTCCCACCTCAGATACCTCAAAAGTTGCAATACGAGTGTAAAAAACAGCACTGTTGACAACTGTATTAGGGGTAAAAGGAAAACTGAGATTGAATTCGGCAAACTCTGCGTCTTCAACCTGCGCTGCCTTCCGAATACCGATAGTATTTTCAAGAGAAATCAGCAGGTCTCCCAGTCCGTCCGAGTTAGAATCTCTGACTGCAAAGGCGGTAGTAGGTTGCAAGCTAAATGTAGCTGAATAAGCTTCTTCGTTAGCTCCTAATGCAAAACCTAGAGCGGTGCAAACAGAGGCAATTGCTATTTTATGGTAGAGATTGCTCATAAAAACTAAATTTCCTTTTATAGTAAACAAGTTGAGTGGAAAGCCCATTCAGTAATCAAACGACCTAAATACCAGCTAGCTTACTTAAAAAACCCTAGTTGTGTATTTTAATTATTAAATCTTAACCATAAAGTTACCTGCATAAATGCTGTAGAGAGCAGGTAACGATCGCCATTATCAAAACAGAACGATCGCCTCAAACCGAATCATCCATCCACCCGCACTCCGAACAATCCCAATGCACCGGGGTCGTTTCATACTGGGGGAACGGGCGTTCACACTGGGGACACCGACCGGTGAATAGTGGGTGCGTGTCCAAAAGCTCTAACTGCTGTTCTAGCGTCCACCGCTGCCTCGGTTGCAAAATCAATTCGCCGTTGTAGTAGGTCGCGCCTTCGGGTTCCCACAATTCTTCGGGTTCAGCATCGGGGTTTTCTCGAAAGTCAAGGCAAGTGTCGGTGTTAGGGCCTGTGGGATGCACGGCACAGATGAGGTATGGGTTGCGGGCAAAGAGGAGACAGCGATCGCACTCAGGGAGTTTGGGCATGACGGGGGGGTTGCGGTTTATGCCAAGTTTCCGTTACTTTGCATTTATTTTAATTTTAATTATTCAGAACGTTCATGCTCTCTCGTTTTAGCCAGGTCAGCTTTCTCACTGCAACTGTTCTCTTTGCCACAGTTCCATTCCACAAAGCCAGGGCTTTGGGGACTTCCGGGTCAATCCCAGCATTTTTCTTGGTACAGGCAACAACTGCTCAAACTCAATCAACTGATGGACAATGGCAGCAATTCTCTTCACCAGAGGGGGGCTTCAGCATCTTAATGCCTGGAAAACCACAGGAGTTCATGCGGCGCAGTTCCTCAAATCCCCAAATTGTGATTCGTGTATTAATAGCCGTTCAAAAATCTCCACCCATCGCGTTCACAATTAATTACAACTTGACCGAGGTTGTTCTGACCAATCCATCCGACCCCAGCCGGGTTGACGCACACCCCAGCCCTGAATTTTTTAACCGTTTCCGCGATGAAATAGTTGGAAGAGGCAAACTACTAAGGGAGCGGGATGTTCAACTGGATGGCTACTCAGGAAAGGAGATAGAATTCCAAGCTCCTGATGGTTCGTTCAAGAGAGTCAGGCTCTACTATGCAAACAAACGATTCTACGTGCTGATAGCAATCGCAACAGCAGAGGCGGTTCTGTCTCAGGAAGCTGACAAGTTTTTCAATTCGTTCGCGTTAATTCGGGGTAAAGCCGAGAGGTAGAGTCGAGGGGAAATTACCAGAAAATAGTGAAAACTCAGGGCCTTGACCGTTAGGGAGCATGACGTAAAACGGAGAGTTTGGGCATGGCGAGGGTTTGAGGTTTTGGTCTGGGTTTAGTTTGCCAAAAATTGAGGTGTTGGTGGCGATCGCGGAACCATGATTGCAGTCTTCGAGATTTCACAATAAAATCCCCTCTGATTGTTTGCAGCCTTTCCTAGCATCCTGTACCTGGAACGTGCAAAAATCAATTCAGACGCTTCAAATTGGCGGACGATTTGGGAATTTCGGGAGTTTTTGAGAGCAACACCACTCAATGTGTCGGCGTTCTGGGTAGTTCCTTGATAGATTGAGCCAGGGTATTGTGTCCAGTGCTGACTTGATTTAATAATATTTAACATCGATCGGCAAGTCTGTCTAAGATTAAATAACTTTATTTGTTGTAAAATATCTTAAGCTCTCAAGCGTACAGAATTAATATTGACGATACACCTAAAGAAAACAACAGGCAATCTTAACAAATAGAAAATATGAGAAGACAAAAACTATCAACAATACTTATGAAGTATATTGGTAATTTGCCGTGGAAAAAATGGATGTGTGTTACACTACTTCTGCTCCTGGGAATCTTTCTAATTTCGGAAGGATTTCAGGTATATTCACTTGTTTGTAGTCGAACTGGAACAGCCTCCAATACCTGTGAAATTTCTCACTCTACCTTGTGGGGAAAAAGTTTTAAGCGATTTCAACTAAGTCAGCTTAAAGAAGCTAGAGTCAAACAATCACCACGTTCTAAAATAATCGTTTGTAGTTTAGTAACGGAGCAAGGAGTATTAAGATTTGGCTCAATATCCAGTAACTATGCCCAACGTAAGCGAGAAACAGTATCTACGATTAATAGCTTTTTACAAAATCCTAAACAGTCAAGTTTATTAGTCACAGAACCCCCTAGTTTTTCTATAATTTCATTGGGTATTTTCTCCAACTTAATAGCTTTGGTTTTGATATTTTGTAAAGCCAAATAGACCCAGTGCGAGATCCTCTGTAAGTTGGGTTGAGTCTGTCAAGTCCTTGCTGGTGAATCAAGGTAACGTGAAACCACACATGACTCGAACGAGTGCGATCGCCCTTCTAGAACCAAGTAAACCTTGAGACTTAACATCTGCACAAGCGAGCTTCTTGAAGTATCTCGCGACTGGAAATAGCTCGAAACCCACCTTTTCATAGGTGCGACGCGCTCTTTCATGACCCGGAGCGCCTCCAGTTTCAACCATCGCCACAGACATCCGCATCTTTCATCCAACAGGGAGCAAATTTTATCAAAGCGCTACCAATCCCTTGACCTTGAAAGTCTGGCTCGACAGCAACCATGTAGATTTCACCCATGCTGTCCCAAACGTGTAGTTTCACGGCTACAAAGCCCACAGTAGAACCTGCATCGATCGCAACCCATACATTCGTGTCTTCCGCAGCACAAACATCCTCCACAGCCTTTTGTTGGCTCACACGCCAATGATTAGGATAGAATGCCTGGTACACATCAGCATTCATCACCTTCTGAATCGAATCAAAGACCGGAGCCCATGCTCGAAGCGAAAGACGAACAACAGCATCAAGGTGGTGAGGGTCGTAGGGTTCAATTTGCATTCCCACATGAACTCCTGTTAACTCTGAAAGCTTTATTGAACATACTACAATACTCTACAATGTCTGATAGCTTGGCTTTGAATGCTTACAGATTTAGGCTATTTTTGCTGATTAACTAGCAATGACCCCAGTGTGGGAGGCATCATATTAAGGCGTTGAGGAGGGTTTGATGACCAAAACAGGATTAGGCATTCAAGAATTACTGCATGATGAGCGATCGCAAATTCTAGCAATTGCCCAAAAGCACGGAGCCTACAATGTGCGCGTATTCGGTTCAGTAGCACGGGGCGAAGCGACCCCAGAAAGCGATATTGATTTGTTAGTGGATTACGATTTAGAAAAAATTACGCCTTGGTTTCCAGGTGGGTTATTGCTTGATTTAGAACAACTACTCAATCGCAAGGTTGATATCGCCACAGTCGATATGCTCAAAGAACGCATTCGGGAGCGCGTTTTGCAGGAGGCTGTACCACTTTGAGGCGGGAAGCGGAACGGCTGCAAGATATATTAGATGCAATAGCTGCAATTGAGCGATATGCAAGCCAAGGCAGGCAGGCATTTGATAATCAAGAATTAATCCAAATTTGGATTGTTCATCACCTGCAGATTATTGGAGAAGCAACAAATGCGTTATCGTCCGAGTTAACTAGCCGATATTCGTCCGTGCCTTGGGCGCAAATTGTAGCGTTTAGAAATCTTGTAGTTCATGAATATTTCAGAGTTTCGCTAAACCTAGTTTGGGCGATCGTACAAAATAATTTACCTCCGTTGAAGGTAACAGTACAACAGATTTTACAGGAGTTACCAGAGGTGTGAGTTCAGCAGCGTTTCTGGCAGCGTTTCTGACAGCAGCGTTTTTCCCCAGAGTTTTTGGCAGCAGCGTTTTTCCTAAGAGTTTCTGATGACCGTAAAAGCGCCCCGTGGTCTAATGCAGTCCAAGCGCCTTTACTGTTAATTGAACTCAAAAGCAAGTTAACGAAGGAACTGCTACTTTTTAGGGAGCGATCGCTCAGAAACTCGCGTTGCCTGTTCGCTTGTCGCAGAACTTCGACATTCAGCTCTAGTTTCTCTCCCAGCCACAAAGAATGTAGAGTATGGTCTGCCACATCATCTCCTGTTTCGGGATGGACGAGAATATCTAACCCCTCGCGGTGGAGCATCAACCAAGGAACGACTTTGCCAAACTGCGACGGTAAAAACGCAACTTGATACATGGCTTGGGGATGGGGCCCAATGGGTTTGTCGTGCCAGCGCCCTAGCTGCACCTCAAACTGAGCCAATCCTTCGCGTACACGCTCCGCAGCATCACGACTATCGGCGTCGAAGTAAATATGTGCGTGAAAACCAACAATTTCGATGGTGTCTTCTTTCATTATTTTCAGTGGGTTATTGAGCCGGCATCATAATAAAACGGCTGTTAACTTCAGGCTAACTTGGTGAACGTCACTTAGGAGGTGGGGTTGTGTGCGTTACCGCAAGGCCGCAATGGCTCCGCCCCGGATGGAGCCTACACACTCTGATGGATTTTGGGCGTGACAGGAGTGTTGGGTGGTTCCAGTTCTCCCAGAATTGGGTGTTGGCTGCGATCGCCAACAAGTTCTGGAGTTAGGTAGTGAAAACCGACTCTCAGCAATACGGAAAATTCTAATCAACCCCTCAAAAGCGAACGCTACGCTTTATAAATCCTTTTGCGAAAAGTAACTATGAGCAACAGCCCCCAAAATCAAGACTCGCTCGAAGAAAAACTCAAAGCGGCTTTTGATAGCGATAATTCTGACAAAAATTATAATGCTCTCAAAGCAGTCGTTAGCTCTGTACCAGCAGTCGGGTCATTAGCTGTAGGCTTTTTCGACAGCTATATTGTTCCTCCAGCAACGCAAAGGACTTATAAATTTTTAGAAATTTTAGTCCAAGAATTAGAGAAGCTAAAATCTAAGATCGAATCAGTTGATTTTGAAAGTCCCGTTTTTGTGACAACTTTTCTCCATGCATCTCAGATAGCTTGTCGCACTCATAAGGAGCAAAAACTTGAAGCCTTGAGGAATGTAGTTCTTAATTCATCTATTCCCAGAGCCTTAGAGGATGATATTTTAGCGATGTTTCTCAACTGGATTGATGGTTTTACCGCACTTCATATCTTTACTCTCAAGCACCTTCACTACATGGATAGGTATGCACCAGAGGAATTACACACATATTTTCCTATGCTCGAACAAAATAGGGCTGTCTACAATCAGGTTTTGAAAGACTTAGCAGATCGAGGATTGATAAGTTTAAGAGAAGTTTACATTACAGAAGAAGATGATGATGATATATATTTGCAAAGGTTAGGGGGTCCTATACCTCTAGCTTCTTATGGCAGCAGCTATAATCGAGGCAAAAGAAAGAGCGGAAAAGAGATAAAAATGAAAACCTTTAAGCACCGAGAAGATATAGATATTCTCCTTAGAAATAATCGTTCATCTAGTCAAGCAAGCAAAACTACAGAATTAGGAAAGCAGTTTATTAACTTTATTGAAAGTCCCTCTATCCAAACAGAATTTATGTAAACTTTATTACTTCCAAATCGCTCTCTTTAAACCAGAGTTTTTTAGGGAGGATGAGCGCACTCACCTCGAACACGGATCGATCGCATCCAACTCAACATCCGATAACATTTTGGGTTCCATCCCGTACAAATCGTTCAGCACAAGCTTGACATTGGGAAACACAAAATACTCCGTCAGCTTGCCAATGCGGTAATTAAACGCTTTGTAGCGGTGTTTGAAGTACAGCTCGACATTCCCCCGATGTTCCCACAGTCCCAGCAAATTGACGGTCACATCCGAGTAATGCCCTTTCACATCCCGCTGCACTTCAGCTATCCTCTCTTCAATCTGACGAGTAGTAATTCCAATTTTGTAGAACGTTTGACCGTCTGCTTTGACCTCAAGGAAATAGAGCGAATTGATTAGAATCCGACGAAGCTGTGCTCGATAAATCAGCAAATCAGCCCGCCGTTCTTCCAAACAAGATAAACCCGCAGCTTCAGCAATCTCTACAGAACCTTCTAACTTCATTAACTCTGATAGCAGCAGCGGTTCTTGGACTTGGTTGAACAACACCAGGGGAAGCGCACCCACTGGAATTTTACCCAAGTCGGTAAAGTGATAAGAGCGATCGCCAACTGACTCTAGCAATCCCTTCAACTCCCATCGAAAGTTTACCAAGTCTCTGGGAATCGATCGCTTTTGGGCCCCGTACTCTTTCCACAGCACTTTCAACTGTTCTAATTCCTCACCCTTAAGCTGGATGTTGAAGTTGTCGTAGAGAGGCAGCGATGGAAACGCTTTGGTTTTAATCCGCTGCGACACGGGCTTGCAAGTCTCCCCGGTGTGCGCGAAGTGATGTTCTTTCACCGAACCCTTTTTTGCTGTGAGCGAGCCACCGCAGTAGAGGCAAGCGAGGTTAGTTTTTCCGCGCACAACCTCATCAATGCTCGTCAGTTCGCCACTGAGAGCAACGCCAAATTTTAGCCACATTATCAAAAGTTCTCCTAAAAGCAGGTTTTGGAGATGCACCCGCTCCACATGACCAACGATTCTAACAAATCCAGGGGTGAGGGCTTCTGCCTTGGGAAAGAAAGCGATCGGCATTCGATGCTCTTGATGCGTGACTTGAATCCTTGCATCCCACATCCAAAATCCAAAATCTAAAATCTAAAATCTAAAATTGCTCATCACCAATCGGGAATTTCTTCAGGCTCCGAGTCTGATAGGCCTTGTGACAGTTGGTGAGGGGGTAACGGATTTTCTGGCGTTGGGGGTGCTATATCAGGATATGGAAGTTTCCTGACGTAGGAAAGGGTAGAGAGTGCAGAGACGGCTCCCCTTACTTGGTCGGGCCGCACTTCTAAGTATTTCTGCAATTGTTCTAAGTTGCGGTGGCCGCTGATTTCTTGAATAATCCGCAATGGAATCCCGGCGTTGCTCATCTGAGTGAGTGCCGACCTTCTGAGGCTGTGGGTGGAAGCGCCGATGATGCCAACTTTTTCGCAGGCTTCTTGGAATAGGTGAGAGGCGGCTTCCGGGTTTGCGTGTTTCCAGCGGTGATTGAGGTGGCGGCTGGGGAATAGGTAGGGGTGTGAGGGATGTTTGTAGGTTTCTAACAGCAGCCTCAACTCTTGAATGATCGGGATAGTGCGGGTGCC